>DAORUA010000068.1:0-9903 GCA_035432945.1 Vicinamibacteria bacterium
TTCCTCAATCTCAGCAAGGCCCAGGCTGATGTGGCCATGGGCCAGGCCTCGCTCATCATTCTCCTCGTGGACGCCCAGTCCGGCCTCCTTCCGGACGACCAGGCGCTCGCCCGGAAGGTGCGTTCGTCGGGGAAGCCGGTGCTTCTCGTGATCAACAAGGCGGAGGCGAGCCGGCGCGAGACCAACGAGTTCGCGCGCCTCGGTTTCGGCGAGCCGTTCCCCATCTCCGCCGAGCACAACGAAGGCATCGGCGACCTGCTCGATCTGATCTGCAAGCTCGTGGAAGCGCCCGAGATCAAGGACACGGACCTAAGCGCCCGGCCCATCCGCGTGGCCCTCGTGGGCCGGACGAACGTGGGGAAGTCGTCCATGCTGAACCGCCTGGTCGGCGAGGAGCGGTCGATCGTTTCGCCGGTCTCGGGAACCACCCGCGATGCCGTCGACTCCGAGGTGGTGTGGCAGGGCAAGCCCTATCTGTTCGTCGACACCGCCGGAATCCGCAAGGTCCGTCTGCTCGAGGAGGGTGCCGACCACGTGGCCGTGGTCCAGGCGAAGCGAGCCATCGACCGGGCCGAGGTCTGCGTCCTGATGGTCTCGGCCGAGGAAGGCATGCGCGAGATGGACGCGACCATCGCCGGCCTGGTTCAGGAATCGGGCCGCGCGGTGGTGGTGGCGGTGAACAAGTGGGATCTCGCGAAGGAACTGGGCAAGTCCCCGGCCCAGATGCGCGAGGAGTTCTCGTACCGGGTCAAGTTCCTCGAATACGCCCCGGTGGTCCTGGTCTCCGCGAAGACGGGCATGGGCCGGAAGGACCTCTTCACCGCCATCGACAAGGCGCGGACCGAATGGTCCCGCCGCGTGCCTACCGGGCCGCTCAATCGCTGCCTTCAGGACGCGGTGGCGCGCAATCCCATTCGGTTCAAGAAGGGCGCGGAGGGCGTGAACCTGCTCTACGCCGCCCAGATCCGGGTGGATCCGCCCACCTTCACGCTGTCGGTCAATCGCGAAGGGGAATTGCATTTCTCCTCGGAACGGTTCCTGGTCAACTGCCTGCGAAAAGAATTCGGATTCGATGGGTCGCCGATTCGAATCTGGCTTCGCGTCCGGAGATCCCGGTCCGGGCCCCAGTCCTTCAAGATGCGTAAGGCCATTCCACGCCCGAGAACTGATGGTAAACCAAACAGTGGAAAGGACATGGGAGCTGATACCGCGAGTCAATTCGAGTCTCCAAAAACTCGCATTGACAAGAAGCGACCCCGGCGCTCATAATCTCGTTGAATTGCACCGGCCTAAAGCGCTGATGTAATGAATTTTTCTCAGCACTTTCAACCCAATTCGCCCCCCTTGTCCCCAGGTTAGGGAGCTTCGTTTGACCAAGGCCGATATTGCCCGCGCCGTGTACGAACGCCACGGCGGTCTCTCCAGTCGCGAGGCGGCGCGCCTGGTGGACACGTTCTTCCAGTTGTTGCGGGAACGTCTGATCAAGGGCGAGAAAGTTCAGATCACGGGGTTCGGAACCTTCCTCGTGAAGACCCGCCGCGAGCGCCGCGGCCGCAACCCGAAGACCGGCGACATCATCGCCATACGCTCGCGGAAGTCCATCTTCTTCAGATCCTCCCCCCAGGTTGAAGCCGCCGCCGCCGTTTCTTCGGAAGCCGCGGTGTGATTTCCGAGCGAGTCTGAGATCCAATGGTCGAGCGCAAGATTCCAAACAAGCTGTTCTTCAAGATCGGCGAAGTTTGTGAACTCACGGACATCCAGCCCTATGTCCTCCGTTATTGGGAAACGGAGTTTCCGACCCTGGCCCCGGCCAAGAACAGCTCAGGCCAGAGGATCTATCGCCGCCGTGACATCGAGACGGTGATCCGGATCAAGGAGCTTCTCTACGGGGAAGGCTTCACGGTCGCGGGGGCACGAAAGAAGATCGAGCAGGAGCAGGCCGGACGCGTCGATACGCCGGTTTCTCCCGCCGTGCTCGAGCAGGCCTTCGAAGGCGCCGAGCCGGATACCAAGATCGGTCCTACGCCCTCGGCCGCCGCGATCCGCGCCGCTATGGCCCATCCTCCCACCTCGGGCGAACCCGCGGTCGCCCGAGACGACAAGACGCGCGCGATCCTGCAGGAAGTGAGGGAAGAGCTGAAGGCTCTCCTCAAAGTCCTCGATCGAAAATAGTTTCCGACTCTTGACGCAAAAGAGTCGAGCCATTCGACGAAGGCTGGTAGACTCCGCCGCTCTTACGTTGACGTACGTCGGGATGTAGCGCAGCCTGGATAGCGCACCTGCTTGGGGTGCAGGGGGTCGGAGGTTCAAATCCTCCCATCCCGACCACTTTTAGCTGGGGGGCCGCACTTGCAGTACGGAGTGTCGTGCTCAGCCCCCCAGACCCCCGTTCGCTCCGGCCGGAGTGAATCCGGCCTACGCTCAGGTGGGCGGAACGATAGGGGCTTCGATGGATAGATGCGGGACCTCGGTCGTCTTGTCCTCCGTCACCCCGGCGAAGGCCGGGGTCCACTTCCGAGCTACCTGCTTGTTGGAGACTTTCGTGCGGTTTTCTCCGTGTGCCGCCTAGCCTCCTTGGCGGTCTCCCGGCGGTTGATGGCTTTCAGCTCGGCCACGATTTCGCGGAGGAACCCGGTGATGTTGGTGAGATGGGTCAGGGTCTGGGTGGTGGCGGTGTCGTTCACGTGGTCGTCCTTTCAGGAGGCCAGGCAAGCCTAATCACGGCGGGGCGCGGGCGTATGTGCGCGAGGCCTCGTTCGAGACGCATGGGTCCTGGCGGGTATGCCTCGGCCTTGGTGGCGCCGTCGAACCCCGATAAGCTGAAGGGATGTCTCGACCCCTGATCCTGATCACGAACGACGATGGCTACCGGGCGCCCGGGCTGCTGGCCCTGCGTGCGGCGGTGGCCGATCTCGGCGACGTGATGGTGGTGGCTCCGGACCGCGAGCGGAGCGCCTGCGGCCAGGGGATCACCATCAAGGGGCCCCTTACCGTCGAAAAGATCGACGACACGACGTATGCGGTGGACGGGACGCCCGCCGACTGCGTGATCCTGGCCCTCGCCAGCATGCTCAAGACCATGCCGAGCGTGGTCCTCTCCGGCATCAACCGGGGCGCGAACCTGGGCGACGACGTCTACTACTCGGGCACGGTCGGGGGCGCTCGGGAGGCGGCATTCTGGGGTCTGCCCGCGGGCGCCTGTTCGCTGGTCACCCGGGGCAAACCCATCGACTTCACCGAATCGGCGAAGCACTCGCGGCGGCTGTGCGAGATCCTGCTTTCGGCGCCGCCCGCCCCCGGAGTGCTCCTGAACCTGAACGTCCCCGACGGCAACGCGTCGGAGATCAACGGGGTGAAGGTCACGCGGCAGGGGATGCGCGGACACGCCTCCGGCGTGTCGATCACGAAGGATTCCCGCGGCCGTACCTTCTACTGGATCGCCGAGCCCTTCGACAAGTGGGATGCCGCCGACGGCGACGACATGGGAGCGATTCGCGCCGGCTACGTCTCGATCACGCCGCTCGGCAAGGACACGACCTCGCACCCGGACATCGACCCGCTGGCACGGCTCCTGAAGGGGACGGCTGGAGCCTGACCGCGGGGGACGAGGAGAACTCGATGTCGCGGCGCCGGGAGATGGTCGGGGCGGTAGGATTCGAACCTACGACCTCCTGGTCCCGAACCAGGCGCTCTAGCCAGGCTGAGCCACGCCCCGATCGATCCTCAAAACGGATGCGGAGTCTACATCATGGGTGAGATTGTTTCGTTTCATGCCGTCGTGCGCGGACAGGTGCAGGGTGTCGGATTCCGATACTTCGCCCGGCAGCGCGCGGAGACGCACGGCGTCTCGGGCTTCGTCAGGAATCTGCCCGACGGCTCGGTCGAGCTTCACGCCGAGGGACGGGCGGAGGCGCTCAGCGCGTTCGAGGCGGATGTGCGGCGCGGGCCGTCGTTCGGCCGCGTCGACGAGGCCGTGGTGACCGCCATCAAGGTGCGCGGATACCAGGCCTTCGAGATCCGGTAGCGACCGGGCTACCGGACCAGTTCCTCGATCCTCTTCCGCAGAGTGGCGAGCGTCGCCGCCTGGGCGGGCTGCCGGGCCAGGTCCTTTCGCCCCGCGGGATCGGTGCTCAGGTCGTACAGTTCCTCGGAACCGTCGGGCCAGAGCGTGTATCGAAAGCGAGTGGTCCGGATCGAGTAGCCCGTCTTCGACGGCTCCGTCGGACGGTACTGAACAAGCGCGTCCTGCACCGACGCGCCTGGATCCTTCAGGGTGGGCGCGAGCGAAATCCCGTCGAGCGTTCCCGGCCTCGCGATTCCCGTGAGGTCCACCAGCGTCGGGTAGATGTCGATGAGATCCGCGAGCGCCGTGGTCGAAACGCCCGGATGGGCCATCCCCGGAGTGGCGATGATCATGGGCACGCGAAGGGATTCCTCGAACAGCGTGTTCTTTCGCCAGAGGCCGCCGTGATCGCCGAAGTGGTGGCCGTTGTCGCCGAAGAGGACCACGATCGTGTCCTTCCAACGGTCGCCGCGGTCGAGGGCGTCGAGCACGAGGCCGAGTTGCGCGTCCATGAAACTCACGCAGGCGAGATAGGCGGCAATGCCTCGCCGCGCCTCGGCCGGATCGGCGGAGAAACCGCCGGGCTCCCGGCCCGCGAGCATCAGGCCGGGCAGGGCCTGCGGCCGGTTCTTGATGGCGATGACGGGGATGTCGGCGGTGTCGTTCGAAGGAGCGGGGGTGAACCTGATCTTGTCGACGGGGTACATGTCGAAGTACTTCTGGGGCGCGATCCACGCGACATGAGGCCGTACCAGGCCCAGGGCCAGGAAGAGGGGCTTGTCGCGCGTTTCCTCCAGCACTTTCGCGGCGAGGCGAGCTCGCCGTCCGTCGCCCTCGATCTCATCGGGATTGGTGGTGGGTCCCCCTTCCACCGGCATGTTCGGCATCAGCCGCGCGGGCGCTTCCACCTGGCCGGGCAGGAGGGGAGGCAGCCACTCGTTCATGTCCCAGCCTCGCTTCTCGCCGGGCTGAGAGTCCCAGACCTTGCCGACCGAGGCGGTGTAGTAACCGCTGGCCCGGAATTGTTCCTGGATCAGTGGAATCCGCGGGGTGAATACCTCGCCGAACGCGTTCTCGGTCTGAAGCTCGAGACGCGCGGGGGACAGGCCCGAAAGAAACGCGGCCCTCGAGGGCGTGCAGAAGGGCGCGGGCGCATAGGCCCTCTCGTAGACGCGTCCACGGGCGCGGAGGCGATCGAGATTGGGGGTTTTCACGTCCGCGAACTGGCCGTACTGAGCGGTCAGATCGTCCCCGATGATCATCAGGACGTTCGGCCGCCGGCCCGCGGCCGGGCGGGCGGGCGTGGCCGGGCCGGGGGCCCGGGGAGGAACGAGGCGTTTCGCGAGCTCGGCTTTCTGGGCCTGCATCGCGGGATCATTCGCGAGGTTGTTCCACTCGCGCGGGTCCTTGTCTTCGTCGAAGAGCTCCTCGCTCCCATCCGGCCACTGGGTGAATCGAAACTTCTGCGATCTCACGCTGCGTCCCAGGCGCGGCGCCTGGCGGTCGGCGTTCGAGAGCACGGTCTGGCGGGTCATCCGCTTCGGATCCCGCAACGCGGGGGAGAGGTCGACGCCGCCTTCACCCCTCGCGAGCACGCCGCCCCCAAGCGCCGCGAGGGTCGGGGCCAGGTCGGAGGTGAGCGCAAGTGTCGATGCACCGACGCCGGGCCGGGCGAGGCCGGGGGCCTGGATGAGGACGAGGGCGCGCAGCCAGTCTTCGAAGAGAAGGTCCGGCCGGGAGGGGGCCGCCCGCTCGGGCCTGGGCGCGGGGCCGGTGGACACCAGGGCGATTACGGTCTTCGATCGCAGGCCGCGCTTCTCGAGGCCGGCGATCAGTGTCCCTATCTCCTTATCCAGGACCGCGAACGCGGCGCTCCGCCGCGCGGCCAGCGCGCTTCGATCCGCGGGCTCGCGAGGCGGCGGGATCACGGGAAAGCGGACGGGGTCGAGCGGACCGCGATCGAAGAGGGCAATCGCCGGAGCCTCGAGGGGCGGGGCGTCCACCGGCGGTGGAGGCGCGTTCGCGGCGATGTTCCGAAGGTCGAGGGTGGCGAACACGAACGCGGGCCGGCTCCGGGCTGCGTCCATGGTTTCGAGAATGCGCGCGGCCATCTCGGTGGGAACGGCCTTGACCGCGCGATCGAAGCCCGCGACGCCGCCTCCCGCTCCGGAGAGGGCCGATGATATGTAGCCCCGCGTCTTCAGGGCCGCGGCCAGGGCGGCGTTTCCCCGGCGGATCCCGCCGAGCAGGGTCTCGTTCGTCTTGGTCCAGGCCGGATCGTTCGCGAAGGCGGCGTCGAACGGCCGCGAGTTGTCGCGAAGGCGGCGCAGGGCGGGGAACTTCGAGAACGAGGGGTCCTCGAACGGGAACCCCGTTCCCTCGGCCACGATGAACACGATGGGGGGGGCGCTCTGCGCATGGGCGCGCCCCGCCCATCCGAGGGCGATTCCAAGCCCCATCGCCGCCCGCAGGGCGAAGCGGCCGAGGTTGGAGTCGAGGATCACCAGCGTACGTTAGTTGCCGCGTGCAAACAGGGTCAAGGGTTCGGTGCCTTAAGATCCCGCGCCAGCATGACCCTCAATCTCAAAGACTTCATCCACGACGTCCCCGACTTTCCCAAGCCCGGGGTGGTGTTTCGCGACATCACGCCGATGCTCGCGGACGCGAAGGCCTTCGCGGAGGCGATCGAGCGCCTGGACCACGCCACGCGCGAGGTCAGGTACACCCGCATCATCGGCATCGAGAGCCGAGGGTTCATCTTTGGAGCCGCCCTCGCCCAGCGGAAGCAGTGCGGCTTCGTACCCATCCGCAAGCCGAAGAAGCTGCCCCGGGCGACGGTCCGCGAGACCTACGCGCTCGAGTACGGAGAAGACACGCTGGAGATGCACGAGGACGCGTTCATCAAGGGCGAGAGTGCCCTGATCGTGGACGACGTCCTCGCCACCGGGGGCACCGCGGAGGCCGCGGCCCGGCTGGTGAGCCGGTCCGCCGGGGAAGTGGCGGCCTTCGCCTTTCTGATCGAGATCGACTTCCTCGAGGGCCGCGGGAAGCTCGCCCCCCACCGCGTCGCCAGCGTGATCCACTATTAAAGATGGGCGCCCGCCCTCGCCGGGAACACGGCAGGGCAGGTAAACTCACCCCGCACTCTTCGTGCGCCCGTAGCTCAACTGGATAGAGCAGGAGCATCCTAAGCTCAAGGTTGGGGGTTCAAGTCCCTCCGGGCACACCACATTTTTGAAACTCTGCAAGGTGATTGGCTTTGGACAAGGAACTCAAACACGAACTCAAGCGCGATGACGTCGGTGAGGCGCTGCAGGAGGCCCGCGGGTTCCTGACCCGGGCCGAGGTGGTGAAGCCCGCCCTCGCGGTCATCGGCCTTCTCCTGGTCCTCGGCGGCCTCTACTACGGCCAGAAGTTCCGGGCCGGCTCCGCCGAGTCGGCCTTCGCCCGGGCCACCGAGGTCTACCATGCCCAGGTGGGGATACCCCTCTCTGCGGCGCCCGGCACGGGGCAGACCTTCGCGACAACGGCGGAGAAGTTCCAGAAGGCGAAGGCGATGTTCGACGAGGTGGCGAAGAGCTACTCCTCGATGCCGGCCGGCCGCCGCGCGCGCTACTACTCGGCCCTGTGCCTGGCCGAACTCGGGCAGTTGAAGGAGGCCGAGGCCGCGCTCAAGGAGATCGCGGCCCTTCGCGACCCCGGCGCCATCGAGCCGGCCATGGCGAGGCTCCGTCTGGGCGAGATCATTCTGCAGCAGCCGGGGCGCGGCAAGGATGCGGCGGCCTGGTACAAAGCCCTGATCGCCGATGACGCCTCGGGCCTCCCCAAGGACCGCCTGCTGTTCGGTCTCGCGGAATCCCTCGAATCCGCGGGGGAGAGACTGGAGGCGCGACGGGCCTATGCTGACCTCATGAACCGGCACCCGCAAAGCCCCTACGCTCAGGATGCGCGCCAGAAGGTGGACGCGCTCGCGAGCCTCTAGGCCGCGCGGCAGCGTTCCCAGGCTATGGCGATCTCGCGCGGACGACGTTTCTTCTGGATCGGCGTGGGCCTGGTCCTGGTGGCCTCGTTCACCGCCGCCGTTCTCGGCGGTCTGGCCTACTTCGTTCAGCAGCAGGGCCTCGGTTCCAGCGCGAACAAGTCGGATTCGAACGCCCACGTCCTGTCCCTGTCGCTCGATGGTGCGTTCGACGAGAACCCGGCTCCCACGTTCAGGAGCGCATTTTCCGGGAGCACCACCCCTTCCTTCCCGGCCATCATCAGGGCCATCGACCGGGCCGCAAACGAGCCCAACCTGAAGACGGTGTTCGTGCGGATCGGGGCGACGGATCTGGGGTGGGCGCGGGCGCGCGAGGTGCGGGACGCGCTCCTTCGCGTGCGCTCGAAGGGCAAGAAGGTCATCGCCTTCCTCGAGGACAGCGGAAACATGGAGTACTACATCGCCTCCTGCGCCGACGAGGTGGTGGCGCTTCCCGAGGCGATTCTCCAGATCCACGGCCTCTCCGCCGAGGTGATGTTCCTGAAGGGGGCCTTCGACAAGTTCGGAGTCGAGGCGCAGTTCGTGGCCATGGGCAAGTACAAGAACGCGCCCAACCAGTACACCGAGCGGAAATTCACGGCCGCCCACCGCGAGCAGATGGAGTCCCTGGTCGGAGGACTGTACGAGGAGTACATCACCGCGGTGGCGAAATCGAGGAAGAAGACCGACGGAGAGATCGAAGCCATGATCTCGGCCGGTCCCTACGATGGCGCCTCGGCCCTGGACGCGGGGCTCGTGGACAAGCTCGAATATCCGGAGGAGGCTCTGGAAGCCGCGGGCGAGACCCATCGCCACCTCGGCGACTTCCGGGACAAGGGGGGCGCCTTCGACACCCGTCCCAAGGTGGCGCTGATCTTCGTGGACGGCGAGATCATGCACGGCGAGAGCCAGGAATGCGGTCTCGGCTCGAGCGCGGTCGCGGGATCGGACACCGTCGCCGAGGCGCTGCGGAACGCCGCGGCCGACGAATCGATCAAGGCGGTGGTGCTTCGCGTGAACTCTCCGGGAGGTTCCGGATCGGCCTCCGACGTGATTGCGCGCGAGGTCGAGAACACGGTGGCGGAAAAACCCGTGATCGTGAGCATGGGCGACTACGCGGCCTCGGGGGGCTACTACGTCTCGGCTCCGGCGAGCGCCATCGTGGCCGACCCCACCACCATCACCGGCTCCATCGGCGTCTTCTTCGGCAAGTTCGTCCTCAAGGGAATGTTCGACAAGCTCGGCATCACCAACGACTACGTGGACTTCGGCAAGGGTGGTTCGTTCGCGAGCGCTTCGCGGCGGTGGACTCTCGAGGACCAGGCGAAGGTCGAGGGCCTGGCCTCCCGCTTCTATGACCGCTTCCTGAGCCTGGTCGCGGAGAACCGCCACATGGACGTGGAGGCGGTGCACGAGATCGCCCAGGGCCGCGTCTGGATGGGCGCCGAGGCGAAGAAGGTGGGCCTCGTGGATGAAATCGGAGGCTTCGACAAGGCCCTCGCGGTCGCGAAGGACAAGGCGAAGATCGCCGCCTCGCAGGACGTGGCCGTGGTGATCTTTCCCGCGCCCAAGAGCGCCTTCGACCGATTCTTCGAAGAGACGAGCGGCTGGGATGACATGACCGTTCGCGCGAACATGTCGCCGGAGGCCCTCGCTCTCAGTTTCCGCGAGCGGGTGGTCAAGCAGTCGATGACGGTGTGGGCCCGGCTGCCCTACGGCCTCGATATCCGGTAGCCCGGGGTCTCGGCGCGCGAGGAACGCGGGTCGCGGCGAACTACTTCGCGGCGGTGGCCGGGTTCCAGACGAGGCTGTGGATCTCCCA
>DAORUA010000068.1:9913-13117 GCA_035432945.1 Vicinamibacteria bacterium
GTGTGGGCCCGGCTGCCCTACGGCCTCGATATCCGGTAGTTCCCGGGGCCGGGGAGGCGGTCTACTTCGCCGCGGTCGCCGGGTTCCAGACCAGGCTGTGGATCTCCCAGGAATCTCCACGGCGCTTGAGGGTCATGACGTAGCGGTTCCGGACCGTTCCCTTCACGTTCTTCCGCGGCGCCGGAGCGCGGGTCGTCCCCCGGGTGACCGCCAGATCGTCGAGGACCCACACTTCTTCGGCTTCGAGGGGAAGACGCGGGGTGTTGCCGGCGAAGATCGCCTGATACCGCTTCGCGATGTCTTGCCGGCCCCGGACCGGCTCGCCCGAGGATGGAAGGAGCATGGCGTCGTTCTCGTAGAGCTGGGCCGCGGCCGTGGCATCGCCCGCCTTCTCCGCGCTGGCCAGGCGGCTCAGCACACCCTTGATCTCCTGGTGAGCCCTGACCTGATCCGCGGCGTTGTCGCGCGCGGCCACGAAGCTTGAACAACCGAGCAGAAGCAGAAGGGGAATGACACCGCGCATGGGTTTTGGACCTCCGTCGAAGAACGACCTGTGGGCACTCTAGCGGCTTCTTCGCGGGAGCCTCGGTGAGCGCGCTCACCGAGAGGCCGTGGGACCTAGCGGTTGTCGAGGACGACCACCTTGGCGAGGCGTCTCGCGTGGCGCTCCTCCGCGGTGTAACGCGCGCCGATGAACGCCTTGACCAGTTCTCCGGCGAGGGCCGGCCCCACGATTCGTCCGCCCAGGACCAGGACGTTCATGTCGTCGTGCTCGACCCCCTGGTGCGCGGAGTACACATCGTGGCAAATGGCGGCGCGAACGCCCTTGATCTTGTTCGCGGCCACGGAGGCGCCGACCCCGCTTCCGCAGATCAGGACGCCGCGCTCCGCGCGCCCGTCCACCACCGCCCGGCCCACCGCCGCGGCCGAATCCGGATAGTCGACGGGAGCGGTGGAGTGCGTGCCGACGTCCACGACCTCGTGGCCCTCGCCTCGGAGGAGGTCCGCCATTTCCTGCTTGAGCGGGAAGCCCGCGTGATCCGACCCCACCACGATCTTCACGACTTCTTCGCCCCCGCGATCTGTTCCTTCGCCGCGGCCACCACGTTCTCGCGCGTGAACCCGAAGTGCTTCAGCAGCGCCGGCAGGGGGGCGGAGGCGCCGAAGGTCTTCATGCCGATCATGCGCCCGCGGGCGCCCACGTACTGGCGCCATCCGAAGGTCGATCCCATCTCCACGGAGACGCGCGCCTCGACCGAGGGCGGGAGCACGGCGTCGCGATAGTCCTGAGCCTGGCGCTCGAAGATCTCCCAGGAGGGCATGCTCACCACCCGGCTCTTGACGCCCTGCGCGGTGAGTTCTTCGTGAGCGGCCACGCAGATCGAAACCTCGCTGCCGGTTCCCATCAGGATGACGTCCGGTTTGCCGCCTTCGGCATCGGCAAGGACGTAGGCGCCGCGGGCGAGGCCGCTCGCGGCCGCGTACTTCGACCGGTCGAGGGTGGGCATGGCCTGCCGGGTCAGGGCAAGGACGACCGGCTCGTGGCGCTCGGGCATGAGGAAGCGCCAGGCCTCGACCACCTCGTTGGCGTCGGCGGGGCGGATGGTGATGAGGCCGGGAATCGCCCGCAGGGCCGCGAGTTGTTCGATCGGCTGATGGGTCGGGCCGTCTTCACCCACGCCGATGGAATCATGGGTGAAGACGTAGATCACCGGGATCTCCATGATCGCGGCGAGGCGGATGGGAGCCTTGCCGTAGTCGCTGAAGATGAGGAAGCCGGATCCGTAGGGGCGCACCTTCGAGAGCGACATCCCGTTGATCACCGCGCCCATGGCGTGCTCGCGAATGCCGAAGTGGAAGTTGCGGCCGCCGTGGCTCTCGCCCGAGAAGTCTCCAGCACCCTCGAAGGTGAGGCGCGTCTTCGTGGAAGGCGCGAGGTCGGCGGATCCGCCCATCAGCCAGGGGACGTTCTGGGCGAGGGCGTTCAGCGCCTTCTGCGATGCGTCGCGCCCGGCGAGGCCCTTGGGGTCGGCGGCGAAGGAGGGCAGGTTCTTGTCCCACCCCTCGGGCAGCAGGCGCCCCTGCATGAGTTCGAGTTCGCGCGCGAGGTCGGGATGCGCTACGCGGTAACGCGCGAGTTTCTCCATCCACTCCCCTCGCACCGAGGCGCCGCGCGCGCCCATGGTCTTCGTGAAGTGATCGGCGACGCCGTCGGGCACGAGGAACTGCGCGTCCTCGGGCCAGCCGTAGAAGCGCTTGGTGAGCTTGATCTCCTCGGCGCCGAGCGGCTCGCCATGGGCCGCATGGGAGTCCTGCTTGTTCGGCGCGCCGTAGCCGATGTGGCTGTCGACGATGATGAGGGTGGGGCGCCCCTGGATCCTCTGGGCGTCCTGATAGGCGCGGTCGAGCAGGGCGAGATCGTTGGCGTCGCCCACCCGGATGACGTTCCAGCCGTACGCGGTGAAGCGCCGGGCGACGTCTTCGCTGAAGGCCAGCGCGGTGTGGCCCTCGATGGTGATCCCGTTGTTGTCGTAGATCCAGCAGAGATTGTCGAGCTTGAGGTGGCCGGCCAGGGACGCGGCCTCATGCGAGAGGCCCTCCATCATGCAGCCGTCTCCGCCGAGCGCGTAGACCCGGTGGGTGAACAGGTCGAAGCCGGGTTTGTTGTAGCGCGACGCCTGCCACTTCGAAGCGATGGCCATCCCCACGCTCGTGGCGTAACCCTGGCCGAGGGGGCCGGTGGTGGTTTCGACGCCCGAGGTCCATCGGTACTCGGGGTGCCCGGGGCAGCGACTGTCGAGCTGGCGGAACCGCTTGATCTCCTCGAGCGGAACCGCGAGGTCCGCGAGCGGCTCGTACTTCGCGTTGACCGCCTTGACCCCCGCGAGGTGAAGAAGGGAATAGAGCAGCATCGAGGCGTGGCCGATGGAAAGTACGAACCGGTCGCGGTCCGGCCACACCGGATCGTTGGGGTCGTAGCGGAGGTGCCTCTGCCAGAGCGCGTACGCGACCGGCGCCATGGACATCGGCGTGCCCGGGTGGCCGGAATTCGCCTGCTGGACCGCGTCCATCGACAACGTGCGGACGGTGTTGACGGACAGCTGATCGAGGTCGGTCATCGTCATTTGGGTCTCCAGGGGAAAGCGCGCCAGCGCCGTGACGGCGCAAGGTCGCTACGCTATTCCGGCTGGCGGAGTTTGGCAA
>DAORUA010000069.1:0-13064 GCA_035432945.1 Vicinamibacteria bacterium
GTCTCGATCTTCGCGATGCCGAAGTCCATGATCTTCGGGTCGCCCGAGGGGAGGACCATGATGTTCGCGGGCTTGATGTCGCGGTGAACGACCCCTTCGGAGTGGGCGTGCTCGAGGGCTTCCGCGACCTTCCGGGTGATGCGCAGGGCTTCCTGCCATTCGAGCCTCTTCCTCGTCTTGAGCACATGGTCGAGGGTCTGCCCCGGGAGGAGTTGGAGGGCCATGAAGAGCGCGCCCGACGCCGGGTCGCGCCCGACGTCGTGGACGATCACGATCCCGGGATGGGTGAGGCGCGCGGCGCTTTGCGCCTCCGAGAAGAAGCGCTGCTCGAAGCTCGCGCGCTCCGCCTCGTTGGCCCCGGGAGGAAGCTGGATGATCTTGAGCGCGATGTCGCGCCCAAGGTCCGGGTCCTTGGCAAGCCAGACCACGCCCATCATGCCGCGGCCCAGTTCGCGGATGAGCCGGTAGCGCCCGACGGTTTCCGGCAGGCCGTTCATCACCGGTTCCGGTGAACTCCTGAGTTTGCAGGCCGTTCGGGGGCTCGAAAGGTCACTCCCGCGAGCTTACCGCAGCGATTCCTACCCTGCCCCTGTGTTCGAATGGGCGGGTGAGGCATTCCCAAAGAAACGATGTCCCTGCCGCGTCTTGCTCATGAAAGTTCGATAACGCGATGAGCGAAACCGAGGTCCTTCTGGCCGAGTTCGATCGAGATCCCGAGAAAGGGCTCTCGATGATCATGAATCGGTTCGAAAAACCTCTGGTCCGGCATGCCCGAGCGGTTCTCCTCGACCTGGAGATCGCGAAGGATGTGGTCCAGGAAACCTTCATAAGGTTCCTGACCGAAAGGCCCCGCCCCGACAATCTGGGCGGCTGGCTCTACCGGGTTTCGCGCAATCTCGCTCTCGACATCGTGAGGAAGGAGAAGCGCCGCATGCGACTGAACGAGGGGCTCGACGAAAAGCACGAGGCATCGCCCGAGGCCACGGCCACCCTGAGAGTGGACCTGGGCCGGGCATACACCAAGCTCACACCCGAGCAGCGCGAAGTTGTCTTCCTGAAGGTGCAGGAAGGACTCTCGTACAAGGAAATCGCGGAGACGATTGGCAAGCCCGCCGGCACGGTCGGCTGGATGCTGCATGAAGCGCTCAAGACTCTGGCTGGTGAATTGCGACCGGAAACGCTCGCGGGGGTGCGGTCATGAAATGCGTGCGCGAAGATCTGAAGGCTCACATCACGGATGTGCTCGTGGGTGAGGCCGAAACGCCGGTGAGGGAGCAGGTGCTCTCTCATCTTGAAACCTGCGCCTCCTGCCGGGAGGACCGGGACCGCATGGTGCTTGTGCTCGGGCTTTTGAAGGAGGCTCCTCCCTGGGCGGAGGCCGCCGCGGAGGCGGACACGCTGTCCGCGATCCAGCGGCAGAAGATCGAGAGTCTCGCGGGGCGCCGCGCCGGCGCACCGAAGGCGGCGAAGCCCGCGAGCGCCCCGATGTCGTGGCTCGCCATGGCCGCGAGCCTTGCCGCCGTCGGGATCGCCCTGGTCCTGGCGCGCCGCGGCGCGGAGACGCCTCTCGAGGTGCCCGCACCCGCGACCGCCGCGAGTTCGGTTCATGAGCTGCCCCAGGCGCCCGAGGGGCCCATGCTTCCAAAGGCTGCCCCGGCCGCGACGCCCCTGTCGGTGACGACACCGGCGGCGGAGCGGAGCCAGACTCCGAACGAAGTACCGGTCGCGCCCGAGGCCATGCGTGAGTTCAAGCGGCAGGTCCAGGCGCAGCAGGGGAAGATTCTGCCCCAGGCCGCGGAGTCGAATGAGTTCCCGCCCGCGAGGAAGGACAAGAAGGAAGTGGGTCTTCGGGATGAAGGTGCCGTCGCGGGCGGCGCCGCGGGCGGCATTGTGGGTGGGCTTCCAGCGGAGGCTCCGGCGGCTGCGGCGCCGGTCCCCGCCCCCGCGTCGTCGTCCGCCTCCGCAGAGGAGAGAAGCCAGGAAATAGCGGCGCTGCGGAAATCTCTGGCAGAACAGCCCCTCGTGAACCCGAGCGCCTCCGCGGACGAGATGAGGCGGGAGTTGGCGGAGAGCGATGCGCGGCAGGCGAAGGCCCGGAGGCTGCGGGAACTGATGAGCGCGGAGGGGCAGGAGAAGCCGCGCGACATGTTCTTCGAATCGAAGGGCACCAATCCCTTCATCGTCACGGAAGAAGATCCGCGGGCGACCTTCGGCCTCGATGTCGACACCGCGTCGTACACCCTCACCCGCAACTACCTGAACCGGGGCCTGCTCCCGCCCGCGCCCGCGGTGCGGGTCGAGGAGTTCGTGAACGCCTTCCCGAACAACGTGGTGGCCGACCGGGGCCGTGACCGCGAGTCGGCGTTCGCGATGCGCGTCGACGGCGCTCCCAATCCGCTGCATCCCGGCTACCACATCCTCCGGGTGGCCATGAAGGCGAAGGACGTGGACCCGCGTGAGCGCAAGGCCGCGCACCTCACCTTCGTGATCGACGTGTCGGGCTCGATGGCCGCGGAGAATCGGCTCGGTCTGGTGAAACGAAGCCTCGGCCTGCTCGTCGACAAGCTCGACGAGCGCGACACCATCGGCATCGTGGTCTACGGCACCACCGGGCGCCGGGTCCTGCCGCCCACCTCCGCCGACCAGCGCGACCGGATCATGGCCGCGATCGAACGCCTGCGGCCCGAGGGTTCGACCAATCTCGAAGACGGCCTCAACCTCGGCTACGAGATGGCGATGGAGTCGTTCACGCGCGGGGCCAGCAACCGCGTGGTCCTGTGCACGGACGGGGTCGCGAACACCGGGCAGACCGAGGCCGACGCGCTCCTCGCGCGGATCCGTTCGGAGGCGAAGCGCGGCATCGACATGATGGCGCTCGGCTTCGGCATGGGGAACTACAACGACGCTCTGCTCCAGCGGCTCGCCGACGAGGGGAACGGCCAGTATGCCTACATCGACGACCTCGGCGAGGCCCGCGCCTTCTTCCTGCGCAAACTCACGAGCGTGCTCGAGGTGGTGGCGCGCGACGCGAAGGCCCAGGTCGAGTTCAATCCCGCGCGGGTCGAGCGGTATCGCCTGCTCGGCTACGAGAAGCGCGACGTCGCGGATCGCGACTTCCGCAACGACGCGGTGGATGCGGGCGAGATCAACTCCGGCCACAGCGTCACCGCGCTCTTCGAGGTGAAGTTCGTCGCCGGCCCCGGCCGCGGGCGGATCGGCGTCGCCCGGATCCGTTACAAAGCGGATCCGCGCAGCGAGGGCATCGAGTTCTCGCGCGAGATCGCGGACGAGGCGGTGTCGCGAAGCTTCGACGCGGCCTCGCCGGCCTTCCGCACCGCTTTCGTCGCCGCCCGCTTCGCCGAACACCTCCGCAAGAGCTACTGGGTAAAGGACGAGCCGCTCGCCGCCCTCCAGCCCCTGGCCGACGCCCTCCCCGAGTCGCAGCCGACGAACGAACTCGCCGACCTCATCCGCCGCGCCGCGCGCCTGAGCAGTCCGCAGGTTCGCGAGGAGTGGTAGCACGGTACCCCACTACCAAGGTCGTGCTGTCCGTCTCGTACCACACTCACGTCATTGCGAGGAGCCAGTCCGTTTCGTAGTGCGACGAAGCAACCCCGTCCTCCAACTACCAAGCCTGCAAGCCTGGTAGTGGTGGGACGAGGTTGCTTCGTCGCAGGTACCAACGGAATGGCTCCTCGCAATGACGACCCAACTACTTCTCGCTGCGCCACCGATATCGTTAGTGCCGGCTCGCAAGCGGAGCGGTTGGCGGGTAGTGACTCGGTCAGGCGTTACGCGAACCGCAGCAACGCGTAGTTCTTCCGACCCAGCCGCAGCACGAGCATCGTCTTGCTCGCCAGATCCCCGGTCCCGAGCTTCCGGTCCTTGTCGGCGCAGCGGACGTTGTTGACGTACACCCCGCCCTCTTCGATCTTCCGCCGCACCTCGCCCTTCGACTTCGAGAGCCCCGAAGCCACCACCGCGTCGATGAGCGGGAGCCCCGCCTCGAGCTGAGCGCGCGGCAGTTCCTGGCTCGGGACGTCCGCGAAGATCTCGCCCAGCTGCGCGTCGTCCAGATCCTGAATCGACGCGCCGAAGAAGATCTCGCTCGCGCGCTTGGCGCTCGCGAGCCCTTCCGGCCCGTGGGTCAGCTCGGTCAGCGACTCGGCCAGCCGACGCTGAGACTCTCCGACCGGGCCGCCGCCCGCGCGTGACGCGTCCAGCGCCTCGATCTCCTCGCGCGGCACCTCGGAGAGGAATCGCAGGCACCGCGACACGTCGGCGTCGGCCACGTTGATCCAGTACTGATAGAAGGCGTAGGGGCTCGTGCGCTCGGACGAGAGCCACACCGCGCCCTTCTCGGTCTTGCCCATCTTGGACCCGTCGGAGGTGGTGAGCAGCGGACAGGTGAGGCCGAAGAGCTTGGCCCCCCGCATCCGCCGGCCGAGGTCGATGCCCGCGGTGATGTTGCCCCACTGATCGCTGCCGCCCACCTGCAACTCGCAGCCGTGTTTCTCGCTCAGGTGCACGAAGTCGTAGGCCTGGAGCAGCATGTAGCTGAACTCGGTGTAGCTGATGCCCGACTCGCGCTCGATCCGGTTCTTCACCGACTCCTTGGCCAGCATCACGTTGACCGGGAAGTTCTTGCCCACGTCGCGCAGGAAGTCGAGGTAGGAGAAGCTCCTCATCCAGTCGAAGTTGTTGACCAGGCTCGCCGCGTTCGAGGCGGCGCCGAAGTCGAGGAACTGGCGCAGCTGCCTCTCGACCCCCGCCACGTTCGCCTGGAGCTTCTCGACGGAGAGCAGGTTCCTCTCCTCCGACTTCCCGCTCGGGTCGCCGATCATCCCCGTGGCGCCGCCGACCAGCGCGATCGGCTTGTGGCCGGCCCTCTGGAACCGGCGCAGCATCATCAGGGGGAGCAGACTGCCGACATGGAGGCTGTCCGCGGTGGGGTCGAAGCCCACGTAGAGGGTGCGGCTTCCCGTGCGGAGCCATTCCGGGATGAACGTCTCGTCGGTGGACTGGTGGATCAGCCCGCGCCAGACGAGGTCTTCGTAGAGATCGGTCATTCGGAGCGGAGTTTAGCCGCCCGTCCGCGGGACTACTTCGTGGGGATGGGAACGTTGCAGACCTCGATGCGGCCGACTTTGTACTTGAACGATTCCTCGCTTCGGGTTCTGCGCGCGCTCACCAGCGACGTGAAGGTGGGCGTGTCGGTGCGCAGGACCTGGAGCGCGGTTCGCTCCGCGGCGGGGACATCGGCGGCCACCCGGACGGACCTGATGGCGACGCGCTGTTCCGGCTTCTCGTAGAAGCCCAGGGCGCCGGCGCCGCGCGGCAGGGTGGAAAGGAGTTCGATCCCTTTCACCACCCGGCCAAACGCGGTGTAGTTGCGATCGAGGTGACGGGGCGAGTGACCGATGATGACGAAGAGCTGGGTGCCGCCTCCGCTGGCGGGGTCGTTGCCTCGAGCCGTGCCCAGCGTCCCGTAGCAGTAGGTGAGCCAGGTGCGGCCGGACTTCGGATCGCGCGCAGCGGGGAAGCCCATGGACCAGCCGGTCTCGGCGGCGTACACGTCTCCGTCCGGCGACGGGGTGAATGGGATGTCCGCGCCCATGGCGCGATCGAACTCGCCGGGCAGCGTCGCCTTCGCCTGTTTGATCGCGCGCTTCGCCGGACCCTCGTTCGGGTCGCCCCATTGCGCGACGTAGTTGTCCTGCACCCGGTTGATGGTGAGGCCGTCGAAGTATCCCTCGCGCGCCAGCGCCTTCACGTTGGCGGCGTGGTTGGGCGCGAAGGCGGGAGCGAGTTCGATGACCACGCGCCCGGTCGCGAGTCCCAGGTAGAGCGTGTTCTCGGGATCGAGAGGGCGCCAGTCCGAGGCGGTGGCGCCCGCGAGAACCGACGCCGTGGTCGGCGCGGCGGGGGAAGGGGCGGCGGTCTGGGCGTGCAGACTCGATGCCGGCGCGGCAAGGGTCAGCACCCCCGCGGCAATGGTGCGCAGAACGGATGGCTTGGTGATCATGGTGGACGTTCCTCGTTCCGATGGATCGAATACGGCTCTTCCCGACACTCTAGTCGCGGCGAGTATCGTTGCGCGATGACCACGAAAACCTGCGTCTTCTGCGGACGCGGCTCCCAGGAGATCCCGCTGCTCACATTCGAGTACCGCGCGTCGAGCTTCAACATCTGCCCGCAGCACCTCCCGGTGCTGATCCACGATCCGAGCCAGCTGGCCGGACGAGTCGAGGGAGCCGAGAACTTCCAGCCGGCCGAGCACAAGGACTAGTCCGGCAATGAATGGGATCAGGATTCTGGCCGGTCTCCTCGCGTCGTCGTCCCTTCTCGCCTGCGCGCCCGGCGGGAAGAGCGAGCCCGGGCCTCCGCCTTCGCCCATGCCGGTCACCCTGGCCCAGGACGCGAACAGCGTGCCCGTGGCCCTCGCCGGCGTCCTCTTCGAGGAGGTGGTGAAGGACGGCATCAATTCGCCGGAAGAGATCGAAGCGCTTCGCAAAGAAAGGGGCTTCAATCCCGCGCGATTCTTCGTGGGCGAGCGGGTGGATCTCGATGGCGACGGCAAGCGCGAACTCCTGGTGCAGTCCTCGCGGAACGAGCCCCTGTGCCCGACCCCGAACTGCCCCGCGTGGGTGTACCGCGTCGAGGGAGAGAGCTACGTCCGCCTGCTCAGCGATGTCGCCGGGTACATCGACGGCGTCACCGTGCTCGCGACCCGAACGAAGGGCCTCCTGGACATCCGGATCCAGCAGCATTCGTCCGCGGCGGAGCGGGACGTCGTGGTCTACCGCTTCGACGGCCAGGCGTATCGGCCGAGCGACTGCACGACCGACACCTACGACGTCACCGACCGGGGGGTCGAGAAGGTGAAGACCGTGGCCCGGCCCTGTCCCTAGCGGACGGCGGGCGAACTACTTCTTCGCCGGTTCCTTCTTCTGCTTCTCCACCATCGCGGCCACGTCCGCGAGGAGCTTCTTCGCGTCGTAGACGATCCCGTCCTTGATGGTGTACTTCACTCCGCCCTTCCAGTCTTCCTTGTTCGTCTTCTCGTTCAGGTACAGAGCGCCGGTGCCGTAGAGGGTCTTGAAGTTCTGGAGCGGATTCTCGGGCACGATCACGAGGTCGGCGAGGAGGCCGGCCCGGACCACTCCGAACTCCGGAGCCTTGTGCTTCGGCTCGGACAGGGTGAGGGCGCCGTTCATGGTCGCGGACTGGATGACCTCGAGGGGATGGAACCCGGCTTCCTGCAGCATCTCCAGTTCGTTGATGTAACCGAACCCATACGTCTGATAGATGTAGCCGGAGTCCGATCCCGTGGTCACCCGGCCGCCCATCTTCTTGTAGTCGTTCATCAGCCGGAACCAGACCTGGTAGAAGTTCCGCCACGCCACCTCGTCCTCGGTGGTCCAGTCGTACCAGTAGGCGCCGTGGTTGGTGCGCGAGGGCTCGTAGAAGGCCATCAGCGAGGGAAGGGTGTACTTCTGGTGCCAGGGCGCGTAGCGGAAGCTCCGGAGATCGCGGCCGGCCGAGTAGATGGTGAGAGTGGGATCGAAGGTCGTGCCGAGTTTCAGGTGTTCCTCGAGATAGGCCTTCCACTCCGGGCCGCCCGGGGTGTGGATCTTGTCCCACAGCCGCGCCACCTGGCCGAAGCGCATGTACTCGTCGTTGCTGTTCTGCCCCACCGGATAGGGCTGCACCACGTAGTCCTTGAGCAGCGATTCGAGGTGCCCGTAGAAGTGGGTGACCGTGCCGAGCCCGAGGCGCGCGGCCTTGATCGCGTTCATCTGGGCCACCCCGCCCTGGTCGAGATGCGCGGTCGAACCGAGCCCGAGCTTCTTCGCTTCGTCGAGCAAGGCGGCCATGATCTCAGGACGCTGGGCGCCTACCTTGAGGCCGTCGATGTTGTTCTCCGCGGCCCAGCGCACGTACTCACGGGCGGCTTCGGGCGTGTCCGGCGCGCCCTTGCCCCAGCCCTGCCCCGGCCGCTGGTAGTTGTAGATGCGGGGAGCCACGATCTCGTTCCGGGCGCTGCGGTTCTTCTCGCTGGAGCTGAACTCCTGGTCGGAGAGAGGCACGCCGCGCACGGTGGTGACGCCGTGGGCGAGCCAGAGTTTGTACGCGTACTCCGCCTCCTCGTTCTTGGGCCTGGCCCCCGCGTGCACGTGCACATCGACGAAGCCCGGCAGGATGTACTGGCCGGTGGCGTCGATCTCGAAGTCGGCGTTCTTCGGCTCGCGGTTCGGTGAGAGGGGGAGTCCGGGCGTGCCCGCGGGGCGGACCCGGGTGATGCGATTGCCTTCCACCACGATATCCACCGGTCCGCGGGGCGGACCGCCGGTGCCGTCGATGAGCATGCCGCCCCGGATCACCAGGGTCTTGAACGGGCCCTTGCCCTCGTCGGGCCGGCGATTGGGCGCGGGCTTGAGCTGATCTCCGCGATCCTGCGCGGACGCCAGGGGGGTGGCGGCGACGGCGAGAGCGGCGACGCTCAGGGTGGCAAGGCTGCGGAATCCGCGCATGTTTGAGGGCTCCAGAGATGAGAAACGAAGGGGCTGGAGTAGATCCCAAACGCCTCCGCCCGTCAAATTCGCGCACCGGCGAGGTTCCCGGTGTGCGTTACCGCACTGTGCGTGAACGGGAATCAGGAGATAATCAAGCATGTTGGAAACTCTCGCCATGGCTTTGTTTGCCCTCTGGGTGATCGGCCTCGTCACCGGGAATTCCCTCGCGGGTGCGATTCACGTCCTCCTGCTCGCAGGCCTCGTCGCGCTCTATTTCCATCGTCACGAGCTTTCGCGCCAGCGCTCGATCGCCCTCATGGGCTCCTCCCGCGCGATGACGAGTGCGATGGGAACCTCGCGCCAGTCCGCCGCCCCGGCGAAGTCGGGGTCTCAAAGCGCGACTCGTCCGAGCGCCGCGGCCTAGGGATCCGAGAGGGCGTCCTGGCCCCCTCCTCTCCCGCGCCCCATCTCCGGGGCCTGACTCCGGAAACGCTGGTGGAGCGCTTTCCCGACATCGGCTTCAACATGTCGCAGGCCCGCCGCGTCATCACGCGGCTGGTGCATGACTACCGCGACGACCTCGACGACATCCCCGGCCTGCGGAAGACCCGGGCCGAGGCGCTCCTGGCCGGGTCGCGACGGGATCGCCTCGAAGTGGCCGACCGCCGTCGAAGCGCCGTCGATCCCTTCGTGAAGTACCTCTTCCGCGCCGGCGATGGCCGCGTCTTCGAAGCCGTTCGCATCCCGCTCGAGCTGCCGCGCTTCTCGGTGTGCGTGTCCTCCCAGGCCGGCTGCGCGCTCAAGTGCGCGTTCTGCGAAACCGGACGCATGGGTTTCGAGCGGAACCTGGAGCCGTGGGAGATCGTGGACCAGGTCCTGCGCGTGCGCCGCGAGTCGCCCGAGCGCCCGGTGACCGGCGTGGTGTTCCAGGGCCAGGGCGAGCCGTTCCAGAACTACGAGAACGTCATGACCGCGGCGGACGTCCTGCGCCATCCCTGCGGCGGCCGGATCGGCAGCGACCGGATCACCATCTCCACGGTCGGACTGCTGCCCGCGATCGAGCGTTACATCGACGAGGGCCGGCCCTATCGTCTGATTCTCTCCCTCACTTCCGCGTTTCCCGGGAAGCGCGAGTCGCTGCTGCCCGTCGCGGGCAAATGGCCGGTGGAGGGCCTGGCCGACGCGATGAAGCGACTCGCGAAACGCCAGCGGAATGTCATCAGCCTGGCCTGGGTCCTGATGTCGGGCGTGAACACCGGCGCGGACGAGGCTCGCGAACTCGGGCGCCTTTTCAAGGGCGAGCGGGTCCGGCTGTCGGTGATCGACGTGAACGATTCCACCGGGCGATTCGTGCGCGCGACCGACGAGGAGCGCGGTTCCTTCCTGAACGCGCTGTCGGAGAACAACATCCCCTTCGTGCGTCGTTACTCGGGCGGCCCCGACATCCACGCGGCCTGCGGCATGCTGGCCCGGCACGCGAGGGGCGGGGCAGCGCACGCGGTCTGAACGGCGGAGCGCCCCTCTCGCGCAGGAAATGCGCTTGACAGTTCTGGTTGAAGCGGCCTACCGTCCCCTTACTTCATAGGCAGGCAGGGGCTTGGGCGTTGAGTTTGCTGCCGGCAAATTTTGGGGATGCGCGTGGTTGGCTCATTCCCGGATTTCAGATACGGCGTATACAGGCAGCACACGTCTTCCGGTTCGCGCACGCCATGCGTTTGTTCATGGTCCGCGCGGACAGGAGTCCTCAATCCAGCCGCACTCGCGCAGGGGGTCTCATGGCCTTCGGATCGAGTCGCCGTACCGCACCGCGGTCGATGACTTCGCAGCCCACATCGTTGGGGCTGGATGCGCCCATCAGCGCCGGCAGGGGTACCAGGATTCGCCGCGCGGGCGGGCGAACGCTTTGACTCGGGAGAAATGATCCATGAAGAAGACAGTCGCAGCGGCAGTCCTTGTCTGTCTTGGTTTCACCGAGGCCTCGGCCCAGGTGGGAACCGCGTTCAGCTACCAGGGGCGTCTCACCGACGCGAGCCTCCCTGCGAACGGCAGCTACGACCTCAAGTTCGATCTCTTCAACGCGGCGACCGCGGGCGCCCAGATCGGTACGACGGTGACCAAGGCCGGAGTCGCAGTGAGCGCCGGCCTGTTCACGGTGACCCTGGATTTCGGCGCTCCCGCTTTCACCGTGGGCGCCAAGCGGTGGCTCGAGGTCTCGGTCAAGCCCTCGGCGGGAAGCACTTACACCGTGCTCTCGCCCCGGCAGGAACTGACGCCAACTCCCAATGCGCTGTTCGCGTCCTCGATCGCCGACGGGTCCGTAACCACGGGGAAGATAGCGGCCAATGGCTGCGCCACCGGCCAGGTGCTTCAATTCAACGGCAGCGCGTGGGTATGCGCTACCGTCGGAGTCCAGACGGGCTGCTCCGCGAGCGACCTGCTGCCCTGCTACAGCGGGCCCGCCGGTACGGTGGGGGTCGGCATCTGCAGGTCCGGCCTTCGCTCCTGCGACACCCTGACCAGCACCTTCGGAGCCTGCTCGGGGGAGGTGCTGCCGGTGGCTGAAGTGCCCAACGACGGAATCGACAGCGACTGCGCCGGCCCGAACTTCTGGTTCAGTTCTCCTCCCCATCTCGCCACCGGGGTCGCCAGCAACACGGCGGTCACGGTGACCTTCATGGATGCCATGGATCCGGCCACGATCACGGCTTCGACCTTCACCCTTACCGGCCCCGGCGGCCCCGTGAGCGGCACCGTGGGCTACGCGGGAACCGTGGCCACCTTCACTCCGGCCACGGTTCTGGCCGCCAATTCGACGTACACCGCCACCCTCTCCCTCGCGGTGAAGGACCCGGCGGGCCGATCCTTCCCTGGTCCTCGAAGCTTCGCTTTCACGACCGCGGCCGGGCCATCCTTGACCATCACGCAGCCGGTCGGGCTCTGGCACGGGACGGTGCCAATCGTCTATTCGCTGGCCGAGGCCGGCAGCCTTCCCGCGTCGATCGCCGTGGAGTTTTCCGTCGACGGCGGCGCGAATTGGAGTCCGGCGACCCGGGTGTTCTCAACTTCGTCGGGTGATCTGACGACCGGGCTCAGCACGTCGCCGGCCGGGATCAGTCACGCGTTCTTCTGGGATGCGAGGGCCAACGGAGTTGCCTTGAGCGGGCTGGTCAGTACGGTGAGGATCCGGATGACCCCAACCGCGACCGCCACCGGAGGAACCGGACCCTCAGCCACGACCGCCAACTTCTCCGTGGATAACAACCTTTCGCAGGTCATTGGCATGACCACAGGCCTCTATGTGCGGAACAATACCCTCGAACGGACGACCGAGGCTCCCATTGGAAATCTGGTCGCGGACGCCATGCGTGTGGCTTCGGGGACTCAACTGTTCATGCAGAATGGCGGAGGGATCCGGTCCGCATTGCCCTCGGCGTTCGTCCCGACCGGGCCGCCCCTCGTCCGATCCTCCTGTTCGTTCGCCACGCCCTGCCACCTCGTTCAGGAGGACACTATTTTCGAGCTTCCCTTCGGGAACGAGATCGTGATCATGACCGTTACTGGCGCCCAGATCTGGCAGGCGCTGGATTACTCGGTGGCGACGATGCCCGCCGTGAACGGCCGATTTATGCAGATCTCGGGATTCAGCTTCGTCTACTCCGTTTCCGCGCCGGCGGGCGCGCGTGTGCAAAGCGTCACTCTGGCCGGTGGCGCCGCGATCCTCAACAACGCCTCCACCAACTACACCCTGGGCCTCAGCGATTACACCGCGACGGGGGGCGACGGCTACGTCGCGTTCACGGCGAGCTCGAAGACCTACACGCGCAAGATCCAGGCGGACGCCCTGCTCGCCTACATCATCGCCCAGGGCACGCTCACACCCGCCACGAGCGGGCGCATTACCCAGATACCATAGGGAGCCTCCAATGACACACGCGACTCCGACCAAGGCAGTGCGCGGCGTCCTGCTGGGTGTGGCCCTGTGCCTGCTGGCCGCGGCCCCCGCTCTCAGTCAGCCCTACGCGATCTCGTGGTACACGGTCGACGGCGGCGGCGTGAGCGGCGCGACCGGCGGGGCCTTCACTCTCTCCGGCACCATCGGTCAGCCCGATGCAGGCGCCTTGTCCGGCGGAACCTATGCGCTGACCGGCGGCTTCTGGGCTCACCCCGCGGCGGTAGCGCCGACCGTCGGTTCGCCCACGAGCGCCTCGATCACCTCCACCACGGCCACGCTCGGCGGCGACGTCACGCTGGACGGCGGGTCACCGGTGACCGGCCGGGGCATCGTCTACTCCGTGACCGCCACGAATGCCGATCCCCTGATCGGGGGAGCGAGCGTCACCCAGTTGACCACGACGGGGACCACGGGCGTCTTCACCGTGGCCGCGTCAGGCCTGTCGGCCTCCACCGGCTACTCGTTTAAGGCCTACGCCACGAACTCGGTTGGAACGAGCTACACGTCCGTGGCCACGTTCACCACGGGCACACCGGTCTCCATGTCCATCGCGGACGCGTCCGGCCCCGAGGGCTACCTGAGCGGAAGCACCATGA
>DAORUA010000070.1:0-12996 GCA_035432945.1 Vicinamibacteria bacterium
TCAGCTCGATGGGCAGGTCGATCTCCTCCCGGCCGAGCACCGCTTCGTTGGTCTTCCGGTCCTCTTCCGTGGGGGTGAGGGTCTCGATGCGGGCGCCAAGCTCGGCCAGCGTGCTGGCGGCGGGAGGCTCGATCGGGAGATTGGGCGCGGAGGGCGCGGGGTCTGTCTTCGGCGGCAGTGGGGAGAACGTGTTTCGGGCCCCGCCCGCGGCTATCTCCGCGGCCGTGATCCGGTCGACCAGGCCCTGGTACGCGGCCAGGAAGCGCGGGTCGGCCGCAGCCTGGGCCTTCACGGAGACGAAGACATCCAGGGCGGCGTCGAAGGCGTTCCGGGCATCGGCCTCGCGGCCCTCGCCCAGAGCGTCCTCTCCTTGCCGGAACAGCGCCTCGGCCCGCGAAAACTCACGTTCGAGGCCGGAGAGCGCCGGGATGGCTGGATCGAGCGCGCTGGAGCCGGTCGAGTCGACGGGCTGCGCCGAAGCCGAAGTCGCCGCGAGGAAGGCGGCCAGGAGCCCGCACACGGCAAGGCCCACGCCACGGCCCTTCGAACACTTCGCCCTATTCATGCGCGGACAGTCTAGCAAGCGCATCCCGGGTTGTGCTCAGTCCCGGGGGACCACCAGCACGTCCGACCCCATGGCCTCGTCCCGCGCCGCGGGGGTGACCAGGGCCCGCGGGGCGAGGAAGATCCGGCGTCCCTCGCGCTTGGCGCGCTTCACGTCCTCCTCGCAGACGAAGTCCACGGTGTCGACCCTCGAGGGAATGGCCACCGGTCCGCCCGGGGCCGAGGTCGCGGGCCGCGCCCGGGCCAGTCGCTTGATGTTGATGAGGTGCAGGGGCGTGATGTTGTCCGAGGTGATGTTCCCCGCCGCGGCCCCGCAGCCCAGGGACATCGAGGGCTGAAGGGCGGTGGTGTGGCCGGTGGCGCCCATCGAGGTCTGCGAGTTCGCGATCACCCGGGAGGCCGGTTGGGCGAGGGCGAACCGGCGCAGGAGTTCCTCCTCGGCGGCGTGGATCCCGACGGTGTGGCCGGTGCCGCCGAAGGCCAGCAGTTCCTGGCAGCGACGGATGCCGTCATCCGGCCCGGCCACTTCATACAGCGCGATCACGGGACAGAGCTTTTCCGCGGACAGGGGATGCTCGCGGCCGACGCCCGGCACCCGGGCGGCGAGCGCGCGCGTTCCGGAGTCGATCCTGAAGCCGGAGGCCTCGGCCAGGGCCTGGGCGGAACGGCCGACCGCGCGGGCGTTCACCAGCCCGCGCTCTCCGATGACGTAGCTCGCGACCCGGGCCGCCTCCTCGGGCGAGAGGACGTGAACGCGCTCGGTCTCGAGGGCCTTCATCACCGTCCCGCCGATCGACGCGTCGTAGACGAGCGCCTGCTCGGAGGAGCAGAGGGTTCCATAGTCGAACGTCTTCCCGGCGATGACATCGCGCACCGCGCGCGCGGTGTCGGCGGAGGCATGCACGTACACCGGCACGTTCCCGGGCCCGACGCCGTAGGCGGGCTTCCCCGAGGAATAGGCCGCGCGGACCAGGCCGATGCCGCCGGTGGCGAGGATCACCGCGGTGTGCCGGCTCTTCATCAGCGATTCGGTGGCCGCGAGCGAGACCGTCTCGAGGCAGTGCAGCGCGCCCTCGGGCAGGCCCGCGGCCCGCGCCGCCTTCTCGATGACGGTGAAGGACTCGATCACGCACTGCCGGGCGGACGGATGCGGGGAGAGCACCACCGGGCACCGGGCCTTCACCCCGATGAGGGCCTTGAAGATCGCGGTCGAGGTGGGGTTCGTGGAGGGGATGATCGCGGCCAGGACACCCATGGGTTCGCCGATCTCGGTGATGCCCGTGGCGGGATCGTCGCGGATGATCCCCACGGTCTTGAGCGACGCGATGTGGTTGGCCACGCGTTCGGAGGCGAAGAGATTCTTGGTGGTCTTGTCCGCGACGTTCCCGTAACCGGTCTCGCGGTTCGCGAGTTCGGCCAGCCGGCCCGCCTCGGGAATCGCGGCCCGGGACATCGCGGCCACGATCCGGTCGACATCAACCTGGGTCAGCGACCGCATCGCGGCCAGGGAGGCGTGGGCGCGCGCGACCTTGTCGGCCGACTCGCTCAGCGCGATCCGGTCGTTTGCCTGGTTGGTTTCAGCAGCCACGGAGCGGAGTTGACCGCGTTCGAGCGTGAAGATCAACTGCCGCCGACTGGATTAAGGTCTGGCTCCCGGTGAAACCGCCCCTCCTCTATCGCGACCTCGCCTCCTGGTGGCACCTGTTCTCGAGCCCCGCCGACTACCGGATCGAGACCCGGCCGTTTCGGCGCCTCCTGATCTCCCATGGGAACCGGCCCGCGAAGACGCTTCTCGAACTCGGGTCGGGTGGTGGAAACAACGCCTCGTACCTCAAGAAGTGGTTCGACCTGACCCTCGTGGACCGGTCTCCGGGAATGCTCGAAGGCAGCCGAAAGCTCAATCCCGAGTGCGCCCACGTTCAGGGAGACATGCGCACGGTGCGCCTGAAGCGCACCTTCGACCGCGTCTTCATTCACGACGCCATCATGCACATGACGAACGAACGGGACCTGGTCCGCGCGCTGCGCACCGCGTTCGTGCACACCCGGCCCGGCGGGGCGACCCTGGTGGCTCCGGACTGCACCCGCGAGAGCTACTCTCCGCTCACGCATCACGGAGGCAACGACGGCGCGAATCGGGGCCTTCGCTATCTGGAGTGGAACTTCGACCCCGACCCGAAAGACAGCACCTACGAGGTCCATTTCGCCTACCTCCTTCGCGATTCGCGAGGCCGGGTCGAAGCCCATCAGGACGTGCACGAGTTCGGGCTCTTCTCCAAAGCGGCGTGGCTCCGCGCCCTGCGCGCGGCGGGGTTCAAGGCGCGGTGCGTGGACGATCCCGTGCTTCGCCGCGACGTCTTCGTGGGCGTGCGGCCTGCGTGACCGGCCGCCTTCGCTGACGGCTATCCTCCCGCCCGAATGCAGACTCTTCCTTACTGCGTGGTCGGGGCCGGTCCGGCCGGCCTCGCCGCGGCCCGATGGCTCAGCGCGCTGGGCGTGCCCTTCGAGGGCTTCGAACGCAATCCCGACGTCGGCGGAATCTGGAACATCGGCTTTCCCGGCTCGCCCATGTACGAGTCGGCCCACTTCATCTCGTCGAAGACGCTGTCCGCGTTTCGCGACTTTCCCATGCCCGACGCGTATCCCGACTACCCCTCGCACCGTCAGATCCTCCGCTACCTCGAAGGGTACGCCGCCCGATTCGATCTGCGCCGTCATTTCAAATTCGGGGTTTCGGTCGAAGCCGCGGCCTCGCAGGGTCCCCTTCGCTGGAGCGTCCGATTCACGGACGGGACGGAGCGGTCTTTCGCCGGCCTGATCAGCGCGGTGGGGTGCGAATGGCGTCCTTTCGTGCCGGCCTTTCCGGGCAGATTCGAAGGCGAGATCATCCACTCGAGGGAGTACAAGCATCCGCGCCAGTTCGAGGGGCGCAGGGTCCTGATCGTGGGCGCGGGGAACTCGGGCTGCGATATCGCCTGCGACGCCAGCCGCACCGCGAGCCAGGCCCTGATCAGCCTGCGCCGCGGCTACTACTTCATTCCCAAGCACATCTTCGGCAAGCCCGCAGACGTGTTCGAGCGCGACGGGCCGCACCTTCCGTACTTCATCGAGCGGCCGATTCTCCAGGGACTGCTTCGCCTCCTCAATGGCGACGTGACCCGGCTCGGACTCCCCAGGCCGGATCATTCGATCCTCGAGTCCCATCCGGTGATGAACACCCAGATTCTCCATGCCCTCCAGCATGGCGACCTCGAGGCGCGCCCGGACATCGAGGAGTTCCGGGGCGGGCAGGTGGCCTTCGCGGATGGAAGAGTCGATGCGGTGGACCTGATCGTGCTCGCCACCGGATACGTCCGCGGCGTTCCTTTTCTGCCCGCGGGCGTTCTCGCCGACGACGATGTGTCTGAGCTGTTCCTCAACGTCTTCCACCGTCGCGAGAGAGATCTGTTCGTGCTCGGCCACTTCACGACCGACGGGGGCGCCTATCCGCTGCTCGACCGGCAGGCGGAGCTGGTGGCGAGAGTCGCGGCGTCGCGTCGCCTCGGGATCCGCACGCCCCGCTTCGAGCGATCGCTCACCGGCCGGCCTCCCGACTTCAGCGGGGGCGTGCGCTATCAGAACGTGCGCCGCATGTCGAACTACCTGAAGACGAGGCCCTACGCGGCGTACCTGGACGGGCTTCTGAGTTCGCTCCGAAACGGATAGCCTCGCGCCCGCCATGAATCCGGTGACCCCGCTCTCGACTCTCCGCGCCGTGGCCGTCGTGTTCGCGTGCGCGTCGCTCGGCTGCGACGGCGCCGCCCGGCCCGCGCCCGCGCCGTCGCCCGCCGGGGCGTCGCCGGGCGAGGTCGCGGCGGCCCCAGCGCCCGCACCCGAGGCCGACCCCGACGCGGCTGGCGCGGAATCGTCGAAACCGCCTCCGTTCACCCCGTTCGGCCTGCCCGAATGCGACGGCTTCCTGATCAAGTACCAGGCCTGCGTGGACGAACGAATCCCCGCCGATCAGCGGGGCCGGTTCGAGGACGAACTTCGCGAGAACCGCACGAGGTGGTGGCAGCTCGCGGAGATGCAGCAGGGCACGGTGGCGGTGGGCCTCGCCTGCCGCATCTTCGCGCAGAGCAAGAAGACCGACCTCGCCGTCGACTACGGCTGCGAGTTCTGATTCCCTCGCGCCGCCGCGCTAGGCCGCTTCCCGGATCGCTTCCGAGAGCTTGTTCGCCATCTCCGCGATGTGGGCCTTCTCGATGATGAGCGGGGGCGAGAGGGCGATGATGTCGCCGGTGGTCCGGATCAGCAGGCCCTTCTTGAAGGCGCGCACGAAGACGTCGTAGGCGCGGGCGCCCACCTTCCCCGGGATCGACGACAGCTCGATGCCCGCGACGAGGCCCAGGTTCCGGACGTCGATCACGTTGGGCGCCGCGCGCAGCGAATGCATGGTCTCCTCCCAGTAGGGCGCCATGTCGTTCGCGCGTTCGAAGAGCCTCTCTTCGCGATACAGGTCGAGGGTCGCGACCCCGGCGGCCGCGGCCACGGGGTGGCCGGAGTAGGTGTAGCCGTGGAAGAGCTCGATGGCGCCCTCGGGGCCGGTCATGAACGCGTCGTGGACCTTGTCGCTCGCGAACACCGCGCCCATGGGGACGGTGCCGTTGGTGAGGCCCTTCGCGACCACCACCATGTCCGGAGTCACCCCGAACTTGTCGAATGCGAAGGGAGCGCCGAGTCGCCCGAAACCGGAGATGACCTCGTCGAAGATCAGCAGGATGCCGTGCTTGTCGCAGATCTCCCGGAGGCGCTGCAGGTAGCCCTTCGGCGGGAGCAGGACGCCGGTCGATCCCGCCATCGGCTCCACGATCACCGCGGCGATGGTGGAGGCGTCATGCAGCCCGACCAGGCGCTCGAGGTCCTCGGCCAGTTCGACGCCGTGCTCGGGTTGCCCCCTGGTGAAGGCGTTTCGCGCGAGGTCGTGGGTGTGGCGCAGGTGGTCCACGCCGACGAGCATCGAGCCGAACGTCTTGCGGTTGTTGACCATGCCGCCCACGGAAATGCCGCCGAAGCCAACGCCGTGATAGCCGCGCTCCCGTCCGATGAGCCGCTGGCGCGCGCCTTCACCCTTCACGCGGTGCCAGGCGAGCGCGATCTTGAGCGCGGTGTCGACGCCCTCCGAACCCGAGTTCACGAAGAAGACGTGCTTGTGCGAGGCGGGGAGGATCTCGGCGACCTTGTTGGCGAGTTCGAAGGCCTTCGGGTGGCCCATCTGGAAGGGCGGCGCGTAGTCGAGTTCGCCCACCTGGCGGCGGACCGCCTCGACGATCTTCGGGCGGCAGTGGCCCGCGTTCACGCACCACAGGCCCGCCGTCCCATCGAGGATCTGACGGCCATCGTCGGAGGTGTAGTGCATGCCCTCGGCCTTCACGAGCATGCGCGGGGCCTGCTTGAACTGCCGATTGGCGGTGAAGGGCATCCAGAACGCGTCGAGGGCGAGGGCGGTGGTGGTGGTCATGGTGAATCCAAGCTTAGCGAGGAAGGCGGCGGTTGGCTCGGCGGCGTGCGCGGGCGGTTACCCGAAATGCGGCCGGGCGTCCCACGGACTCGAGGAGGCCCACTCTTCGATCGGGGCCTGGAGCTCGTCGAGCCGCCCGGCGAAGAAGTGATCCGCTCCCTCGACCACGGCCAGTCGCTTCGGCTCCGGCAGCGAGGATACGAGCGTCCGGATCGCGGGGCCCGGCCCGAATTCATCGTCGCTTCCCTGGACGAAGAGGCGGGGCTGGCGGACCCGGATGAGGTCGGCGGTGGAGTCGAGACGCGTGATGGGAAAGCCGAGGATGAGAACGGCCTTCACGCGCGTATCGGTCAAGGCCACTCTGGCCGCCATGGCGGAGCCGAAGGAAAAACCGCCCAGGATCAGGGGCAGGCCCGGAAGGCGCCGCTCCATCTCCGTGAGCGCCGCGCGCGCGTCTTCCTGTTCGCCCACGCCCCCGTCGTGAACGCCCTCGCTTCGTCCGACCCCGCGGAAGTTGAAGCGGAGCACCGCGACTCCCTGGGACTGGAGGGCCTTGGCCGCGCGGAAGATCACCTTGAAGTGCATCATCCCGCCGTGAAGGGGATGGGCGTGGCAGATGACGCCGGCGGCCCGCGGGGTCGCTCCGTCGGGCGGCAGGTTGAGAATCGCCTCGATCCGGCCCGCGGGACCGTGGAAGTCGAAGGTCTCGGTCTCCTTGAAGCCGCTCATCGCCGGCCGTTCCGGAGTCCGGGTGGAGAAGTCACTCGACCTGGGGAGCGGTCACGGTCACCCCCGGTCCGGTCAATTCCAGCCCGCAATCCGGACACTCGCCGATGAAGTTCTCGGCCAGGCGGGCGCCGCAGGCCGGACAGTTCGAGTAGCGTCCCGCCTTTGGGTCGAAGGACGGATCGGCGGTGTCGTCGGCATCGACAAGGGCCTGATGCAGCGCGGCGTGGGCCTCGGCCACGTCGTGCGGTCGAATCAGCAGGAGGTATCGGCCGTTCTGCACGAGCACCCGCGAGGGGAGCTGGATTTCCGCGAAGGCGGCGACCGCGGGTTCGAGGTCGTTCAGGGAGTCGAAGGTCCGCACCGGAACCAGGTTCGAGACGGGGACCCCGTCGAGAGCGGTGCGCCACTCGGCGTGCACGTTCGCGGGGTCGCCGCGCTCCGCGGCGAGGGCGTCCGCCACACCCTTCGCGCCAAGACCCTCCTTCTGCAGCACCAGCGCGGTTCCGCAGTCCGAGCAAACGGTGATGTCCGGACGGAACTCGTCGTCGCAGACGGGGCAGTAGCGAACCATTTCCATGCCTCGAAGATTAGCAAACAAAAAAAGAACCGCTCCGGGATTCGGGGGCGCTTTGTTCTGCGCGCCTCCGAACCGCCGGAGCGGCGGTCGAGCTCACTGAAAGGAGAGAGGACGCTTCTTACGCCGCGTTGCGAATGTAGAACTGGCTGGCGTTCTTGGGCTGCGGCTTGGTCTCCGTCGGCTGCAGGACGACCTTGCGAGCGCCCATGGCGCGTGCCTTGCGGGCGGTGGCCTTCAGGAGGGCCCTTTCCGCGGCCCGGCGATGGGACCCTTCGGTCACGATGAACTCGTCCAGGCTGGCGAGGGTGCCGCCCAGACCAAGCTGAGGGCGGAAGGAGAGCGCGGCGAGACCCACCAGCTTCCCTTCGGACTCGGCCACTCTGACCAGGAAATCGGGATCGTTCAGGGTCTTGCGGAACGTATTGGCGAAGCCAAGGGGTTCTGGAAAATAGCCCTTCTGCTCGAGAAGGGTAAGGATGCCGACACCGTCGGATAGAAATGCAGGGCGGACGCTAACAGGCATGAGAAGTACTCCTTTCAGTTGGCGGCAAGGGTGGCAAACTGGCCACACTCGGAGGATGTACGGCTCCGCCAGAGCATCCTCGAAACAGATTCTAGCAAAATAGATGCCAGAGGACTGGCACGGGTTACCGTCTCACTGGGGATACGGTGAAGCAAAGCGACTGGATCCATGTGATTCAGGAAACCTGCACAATCGGGAGGGATAGGCGGCGGGCCCGCTCGGGCACGCTCACGCCGGCCTCCTCGACCAGGAGGTCGGCAAGGGTCAGGCGGCTGAGAACATCGTCCACAGCCCTTTGGACGAGTCTCCAAACCGAACGGACGGAGCAATCCGAGTTATGGCCACATCCCCGTGTGGCGCTGGAGTGACGACCGCAAAATGCTGCGTCGAAGATCCTCCCGCCGAGGCACGCCAGCACCTCGCCGACGTTGATTTCATTCGCTTTGCGGGACAAGGCATAGCCGCCCGACTGGCCGCGGAGCGCGACCACGTAGCCTCCGCGCTTGAGGGCGCGGAGCAGTTTCGCCACATTCGGTCCGGAAATGCGCTCGGCCTCGGCGATCTGGGGGATGGTCAGGGAGGCTCCCGGCTCGGCGCGGGCGAGGGTCAGCATGCACCTGAGTCCGTATTCTTCCTGGGCAGATAGCTTCATGGGTCTCTACATCAAACCGAGCTGGAGGCGCGCGGCGTCGCTCATGAGGTCCTGGGTCCAGGGCGGATCGAAGGTCACGTCCACGTCGGCCTGGACCACATGCGGCAGTTCGTTGACCTTGCGGATGATGTCCTGCTTCAAGACGTCGCCCATGCCGCATCCAGGCGCGGTGAGCGCGAAGCGGACGCTGACCTTCTTTCCGGGCGGCGTCCCGTCCTCGGGCCCCACTTCGGAGACATTCACCGAATAGACGAGGCCCAGGTCGACGATATTCACCGGTATTTCGGGGTCGTAGCAGGTCTTGAGCCGATCCCAGACCACCTGTTCGAGCGGGGTCTGGCCAATCTCCTCCTCGGTGGGGGCGGCGTCGACCTTCTCGCCGATGGCGTCCGCGTCGCGGGCGTCGATGCGTACCATGTAGCCCATTTCGGTGACACAGGTGTGCGAGCCGCCGAGGGACTGGGTGAGATAGACGGTCTCGCCGGCCTTCAGCTCGTGAGGAGTCCCATAGGGGACGAGCGCTCCGAAGATGTCGCGTGAAACAGTTCGTGGTTCGCGCATGTCGCCTACTCGGTGCTCACCGGGGCACTGGCCGGTCCCTCGGTCAGGGCGGCCTTCAGGGCGTGCCATGCGAGGGTGGCGCACTTGACGCGGGCGGGGAACTCAGCCACACCGGAAAAGACCGAGAGCTTGCCGAGGTCTTCGACCGCGCGATGGGTGGCCTCGTCGGGGGGTGAGGTGATCATGTCGTGGAAGAGGCCGAAGGTGTTGAGCGCCTCCTCCCGGGTCTTGCCGCGAACGAAGTCGGTCATGATCGAAGCGGACGCGGTGGAGATCGAGCAGCCCTGGCCCACGTACGCGGCGTCGACGATCTTCTGCCCGGTCGGATCCATCGACAGGTACAGCGTGCCCTTGTCGCCGCAAAGCGGGTTGTACGCGGGCTGGGTGAAGGTGGCGTCTTCGATCACGCGGGCGTTCCTCGGCTTCTTGCCGTGATCGAGGATCACGTCCTGGTAGAGATCGCGAAGGTCGGAGCTCACGCGAACATCTCCTGAACCTTGTGAATGCCCCGGACGAGCGCGTCGATGTCCTCGCGCGTGTTGTAGACGCCGAGGGAAGCGCGGATGGTGGCGGGGACGCCGAACCGGTCCATCACCGGCTGGGCGCAGTGGTGTCCGGTGCGGACGGCCACGCCCTCGTAGTCGAGAATCGAGCCCGCATCGTGGGGATGAACGCCATCGATGACGAAGGACAGCACCGAGGCCTTGCGCGCGGCCGTGCCGATGAGCCTGATGCCGGGGATCGCAGTCAGTGCGTCGGTCCCGTAGATCAGCAGCTCGTGCTCCGCCGCGGCCACCGCGTCGAGCCCCAGGCCGGCCAGGTAGTCGATGGAAGCGCCGAAGGCGATGGTGCCCGCGATGTTCGGCGTCCCCGCCTCGAACTTGAACGGCGTCTCGTTGTAGGTGGTCTTCTCGAACGTGACCGAAAGGATCATGTCGCCGCCGCCCTGCCACGGAGGCATGGCGTCGAGCAGCGGCTTCCTGCCCCACAAAGCACCCATGCCGGACGGGCCGTACATCTTGTGCGCGGAGAAGCAGTAGAAGTCGCAGCCGATGGCCTTCACGTCGACCGCCATGTGGGGCACGCCCTGCGCGCCGTCGACAAGGACCACCGCGTTCGGCGCGCGCTCGCGCGCGAGCGCGGTCATGCGCGCGGCCTCGAGAATGGTCCCGAGGGCGTTGCTGACGTGGGCGAAGGCCACGATCTTCGTCCGCGCGGAGAGAAGCTCCTCGAAGCGGTCGAGCTCGACCTCGCCCGCGTCGTTGATGGGCGCGACCACGAGCCGGGCGCCCTTCTCCTCGCACAGCATCTGCCAGGGCACGATGTTCGCGTGGTGCTCGAGGGTGGTGATGAGGATCTCGTCGCCGGCTTTCACGTTCACCCGGCCCCAGGTCTGGGCGACGAGGTTGATGGCCTCGGTGGTTCCGCGAAGCAGGATGACTTCCTTCGGCGAGGGCGCGCCGATGAACTTCGCGACCTTGGCTCGGGCCGCTTCGTAGGCGTCGCTCGCGCGCATCGAGAGATCGTGCACCCCTCGGTGGACGTTCGCGTACATCTCTTCGTAGACGCGTCGTTCGCTGTCGATCACGACCCGCGGCTTCTGGGCCGAGGCGGCGGAGTCGAGATACACGAGGGGCTTGCCATGGACCCGGGTGCCGAGGATGGGGAAGTCGGCCCGGACCGTCTGGACGTCGAGGGGGAGGGGAGGCGCGGCGATCAGGGTCTTCATGGGGCCACACCCAGCGCTTCGAGGCTTGGCGCGATCCGGGCCTCCACCACTTCGCGGGTCGCCTCGGCGGTCAACCGCGAGAGGATCTCGCCCGCGAACGCCCGGGTCAGGATGCGGGTCGCCTCCGGCAGGCCGAGACCGCGGGAGCGGAGGTAGAAGAGCTGGGCCGGGTCGATCTGCCCGGTGGCGCTGCCGTGCTTGCACTTCACATCGTCGGTGAGAATCTCGAGCGCCGGGGTCGAGTGGATCTGCGAGCGCTTCGAGAGGAGCATGTTCCGGTTGTTCTGCGTGGCATCGGCGCCCCGGGCCCCGGCCTCGACCTTGATCTGGCCATGGAAGACGCCGCGCGCCTCATCGGCGGCGAGGCCGCGGTAGTTCTGACGGCTCGTCACTCCCGGCGCCTGGTGGGAGAGCGCGGTGTGGATGTCGCTCACCTGGGTTCCCCGGGCCACGAAGACGCCGCCGAGATCCGCGGTGGCCCGTTCGCCGTTCAGGACGATGTCGATCTCCGAGCGCGTCCAGGAAGCCCCGGTCTGGAGAACGGTGTCGTTCAGTTCGGAGTGCGCGCCCAGGGTCGCGGAGAGCGCGTCGAAGTGGGGCACGCCGATCGGCGACTCGTGCACCCGGACCAGATCGAGGCGCGAACGCTCGGCCATCGAGATCACGGTGCGGTTGTTGATGAACCCGCGCGCGTCCGCGCTGCCGATCACGGCCACGGTGAGCCGGAGGCGCGCGCCGCGGCCGACGCTCACGAGATTGCGGACGTGCTGCGCCACCGGCTGATCCCTGGAGGTGGAGGCCAGGATGATGCGCAGCTCGACCGGCGCCGAAACCCCGTCCTCGACCACGATCGACGCGCCATCGCGGAAGGCCGCGGTGTTGAGGTCATGAAGGGCGCCGGAGGCCTCCGCCGCGGCCGAGAACCAGGGCCGCGTGTCCTCGGGATCCATCGCGAGACGCCGGGACATCGGGGCGAGCCGCACACCCTTCGGCCATGCCGCCTCAGCCGACGACAGGGCCACGGAGTGGAACCCGTCGACGAAGACCAGGGTGACCGCGTCCCCGGAGGCAAAGGGCTCGACCACGGCCTTCGCCTGGTCGAAGGCGCCGGCGAAGCCGGGGGAAAAGGCTCCGTCGCCAAGATCGGGCAGGGGCGTGGTGCGCCACTCCTCGAGACGGGTGGTGGGAAGGCCGGCCCGGGCGAACCGGTCGATCGCGGCCTTCCGCGCGTCGGTCAACCACCCGGGCCCCGGCCAGGTCGTCACCGCCGAAGCGATTTGAGAGAACGGTGCGGCGAGGGCGGTCATCAGTGGGCGCCCGCCGGCTCCTTCTCGAGCCACTCGTAGCCCTTCGACTCGAGCTCGAGCGCCAGGTCCTTGCCCCCGGAAAGCGCGATCCTGCCGTCGATGAGGACGTGCACGAAGTCGGGAACGATGTACTCGAGCAGGCGCTGGTAATGGGTGACCACGATCATCGCTCGATCCTCGGACCGGAGCTTGTTGACTCCCTTTGCGACGATGCGCAGGGCGTCGATGTCGAGCCCGGAGTCGGTCTCATCGAGGATGGCGAGCGAGGGTTCGAGCACCGCCATCTGGAAGATCTCGTTGCGCTTCTTCTCGCCGCCGGAGAAACCCTCGTTCACGTTCCGCTTCACCAGCGCTTCGTCCAGTTCGACGAGCTTCGCCTTCTCCTTCGCGATGGCGAGGAAATCCATGGCGTCCATGTCCGGCTCGCCCCGGTGCTTTCGCATCGCGTTCAGGGCGGAACGGAGAAAGTAGAGGTTCGAAACCCCGGGAAGCTCGACGGGATACTGGTAGGCGAGGAACACGCCCTCGCGCGCCCGGACCTCGGGGGCCATGTCGAAGAGCGGCGAACTCTTGTAGAGGACTTCGCCGCCGGTGACGGTGTACCCCGGACGTCCCGCGAGGACATGCGCCAGGGTGCTCTTGCCCGAGCCGTTCGGTCCCATGATGGCGTGGACCTCGCCGCCGTTCACGGTGAGGGAGAGCCCCTTGAGGATGGGCTTGTCGCCCGCTTTCGCGTGGAGGTCGGTGATACGAAGCATGGGGTTAGCCAACTGAGCCCTCGAGACTGAGGCCGAGGAGCTTCTGCGCTTCGACCGCGAACTCCATCGGCAGTTCCTTGATGACTTCCTTGCAGA
>DAORUA010000071.1:0-7908 GCA_035432945.1 Vicinamibacteria bacterium
TCGGACGATCGAACCATCGGCGAGAAGGTGGATGACGAGGCTCTGGAACTCAAGGTCCGCGCGGCCTTCAGGCTCGACAAGACCCTGCAAGACGCCGGCTTCGAGGTGAAGGTCCTGCGCCGCACGGTGCAGCTTTCATCCGCTGCGGCCACCGCCGGGCAGAAGAAGCGGGCCCTTGAAGTCGCCCGCTCCGTCGAGGGCGTGGCGGAGGTCGAAATCCGCTAGCGGTCGTCGCCCGCGTCGTCGTCCGCGGGCCCGGACGGAGGGTCGAGAGGCTTGACGTCGAGGAGGATGCCTCCGAAAAGGTCGAGCGTCCGCTCGACCGCGGGATCCGCCATCGCGCGCGACTTGAGCGCCGCCTTGTTGGGCGCTTTGGCCGGGGAGGCCGGCGTCGCCTCCGCGGTCGCGGCCTTCAATGGAGCTGGCGCTGGTTCGATCGGCGGCCTGGCCGGCCTCGGCCTGCTGGGCGCGTCGTCGTCGACTTCGTCGGGTTGGCCGGCCTTCAGGACCACCCGGAGCCTGCGTCCGAACGCCTTCTGAGCGTTCCCGGCGAGGGTGTCGCGTTCCGACTCCAGAAACGCGAGCTGGGCCTCCGCCACGGAGAGGTGGATGGCGTCTCCTTCCACCGAGGCGCTCGCCGAGGAGAGCGCAGCCTGGAGCATTCGGCCGGAGGTGGCTTCGCGCAGCCGGTCGATCGCGGAGCGCGGGTCGTTGGCCTTCTCCACCCCCACCGGCGCGGCCGGTTCGGTCCGGGCCGCGGGCGGGAGGGGCGCAGGGGCCAAAGCCTCCTCGACCGGCGGGGTCAGGCGGCGCGCGGGTGCGGCGGAGGGCGGGCCGGGTGCGGGCGGAAGAGACCGCGGCCGCTCGGGGAGAGCGGGGGAAGCCTGGATGATGCGCGGCGCCTCGCCCAGGAACTGCTCCACCCTGGCAACCAGGTCCGCGAAGCTCACGAGACGCCGGAGCTGTGCCGCCTTGAGGAGCGCCATTTCGAGACTCAGGCGCGGATCGGGGTCGATGGCCTTCCGGAAATCGAGTTCCGATCTCGACAGCGAATCGAGGAGGCGAAGCAGGTCTTCCTCGGGAATCGAGGCCACGAACTGGGCGGCCGCGGCGCGGTCCTCGGGAAGCAGGTCGACGCCGTCGCTCTCGGGCGAGATCTTCAGCACGAGGAGATCGCGCCAATACAGGAGCAGTTCGTGCGAGAAGACCTCGTAGTCCGCGCCGTAGGAAGCGAGGTTGTCGACCACCCGCAGCACGCCCGCCGAATCGTTCTCGAAGACCGCGCGGGTGGCCTCGCGCAGGAGCTCGCGGTCGATGAGGCCGAGAAGCTTCGCCACGTCCTCGTCCTGGATCTTCGCCCCGGTGAAGGCATAGACCTGATCGAAGAGCGAGAGAGCATCGCGCACGCTGCCCTCGGCGGCGCGGGCGATGCGCAGAAGGGCCGAGTCGGAGACCTCGATCTTCTCGGAACTCGCGATGGACCGGAGGTGGGTGGCGAGGTCGCGCGCGGGAATCAGGCGGAAGGCGTGAATCTGGCAGCGGGACAGGATGGTCTCGGGGAGCTTCTTCATCTCCGTGGTGGCGAGGATGAACTTCACCCGGGGAGGCGGCTCCTCCAGGGTCTTCAACAGGGCGTTGAATGCGCCCGGAGACAGCATGTGGACTTCGTCGATGATCCAGATCCGGTAGCGGTCGCGCGCCGGGTTGAACCTGGTGCTCTCCCGAAGTTCACGGACGTCCTCGACGCTGTTGTTCGAAGCGCCGTCGATTTCCTGCACATCGACCGAGGTTCCCGACGCGATCTCCAGGCAGGAAGGGCACGTGCCGCACGGGTCGGGAGTGGGGCCAGGGGTGGAGGAGCAATTGAGCGCCGCCGCGAGGATGCGCGCGGTGGAGGTCTTGCCGACGCCCCGGGCGCCGGTGAGCAGGAAGGCCTGCCCGATGCGGCCCGAGGTGAGAGCGTTCCTGAGCGTGCGCGTGACCGTTTCCTGGCCGACGACATCGGTGAGCGTCTTGGGACGCCACTTGCGCGCGAAAACGACGTAGCTCATCGGGTTGGTTGAATCTTCGCTCTTTTCCCGGAGACGATCGGTCGATCGGCCGTGCGTGAACCCCGAACCGACCGCGTCACCCGACGCCTCGCCTAACCGTTGCTCCCTTCCGGGCCTGGCGGGGTTGAAGGCGCGCATCGTCGCGCGGAGCCCGGGATTCACGCACGACCGATCACGGGGTCGCTGATTGTACTTGGCCGGGGCGGTGGTTCGGGAGTCCCGGCACGGTATGATCCGCGGTCCCCACAACCAGCTAGGGAATCGCGGAGAGGTGCGAGAGTGGTTGAATCGGCCGGCCTCGAAAGCCGTTGTAGTCGAAAGGCTACCGTGGGTTCGAATCCCACCCTCTCCGCCAGTTTCGGGCCGTAGGCCCGAAACCTGGCGAGAGGGTGGGATTCGGTCCTTCGCTGGCGCTCAGTCTCGAATCCACTGCGAGCTTGGCGGGTGGGTCGAGAGGGTGGCGCGAATTCTCTCGGGCTGGCCGAGGTAACGCTGGGAGGGCGGCGGAAGCCTTGGCCCGGAACTACGGGCTCCTGCTGATCTGCTCCTTCGAAAACTCGTCGCACGCCGCGAGGAGTTTCGGAGGGCGCGCTTTGGTTGCCGCCGTCAGGCCGCGCCGTGAAACCCAGGCGGAAAGGCCAATTTCGGGCACTTTTCGAGTCCGCCTGGACTCCGGCTTTCGCCGGAGTGACGGGATGGGAGTGGGGTTTCTCCCAAACGTCACGTCCGAAGGACGTGGGCGGCTCGCGGTGAAGGGGGCCTATTGCCTAGCTCGCAGCAGATTCGAGACTGAGCGCCAGCGAAGGACCGACGCCCTCTCTCGACGTCAGCGGTTTCGGGCCTACGGCCCGAAACGCTGGCGGAGAGAGAGGGATTCGAACCCTCGGTAGAGGGGTCACCCCTACTCACGCTTTCCAGGCGTGCCGATTAAACCGCTCTCGCATCTCTCCGTTGCGGTTGCTGGAACACGGGAGATTACCAGCCGGGTGCCGCTTTCGTCACCTGCCCGGAGTTCCTCGGGACCGGGTCAATCCCTTCGGTCACGAAAGAACTGGCGCATCAGTTCGCCGCATTCCTTCTCGCGGACGCCCGAGATCACTTCGATCCGGTGATTGAGGCCGAGGCTCTCGAGGCTCAGGAGGCTCTCCACGCCCCCCCATTTGGGTTCCCGGGCTCCGTAGACCACCCGGCCGACCCGGGCGTTCACGAGGGCTCCGGCGCACATCAGGCACGGTTCCACCGTGACCACGAGTGTCGTCCCGGGGAGTCGGTAGTTGGCGAGTCTCCGCGAGGCTTCGCGCAGGACGACCACCTCGGCGTGTGCGGTCGGGTCGTTCGCCGAGATGGGCTGGTTGAAGCCCGAAGCGATCACCGCGCCCGCGGCATCGAGCAGCACCGCGCCGATCGGGACCTCATGGGCCATCTCGCCGAGCCGGGCCTGGGCGATCGCCAGGTCCATCATCGCGTCGAAGTCGGGGGTCAGAAGGGGAGCCTCGCCGGGCGGTCAACGCGCATGGTGCGCCCCGGAGGATTCGAACCTCCAACCTACAGATTCGTAGTCTGTTGCTCTATCCAATTGAGCTAGGGGCGCGTGGACTCACGCGAAAGGGGGCCGATCTTATCCGATCGACCCTGCTTTTGGAGAGGTCCGGGGGGAGCTAGATGAGGGCGGCCAGGATCTTCGCGACCCGTTCGGCGGCCCGGCCGTCCCAGAAGCGGGGCCGCGCCTTCCGCCGCGCCTTCGCGCCCTGGAGTCTGAGGAGCAGGGGATGCAGCACCCTGGGATCGTCGCCCGCCAGCGTGTTCGACCCGTCGGTGACCGTCACCGGCCTCTCCGTGGTGGTGCGCAGGGTGAGGCAGGGCACGCCCAGGAACGTGGTCTCTTCCTGAACGCCGCCCGAGTCGGTGATCACGAAACGCGCCTCGCGAAGCACGGAGAGGAAGTCGAGGTAGCCCATGGGCGCGATCAGGCGCAGATGGGGCGATGGCGAGATGCCGAGCGCCTCGATCCGGGCCGCGGTCCGCGGATGAACCGGGAAGAGAAGGGGGGTTTCGCGCGCGATGCGCTTCAACTCCACCATGACCCGGCGCAGGCCCTGGGGGTGGTCCACGTTGGAGGGCCGATGCAGGGTCACCACCCCGTACTCCTTCGGCCCCACCCCGAACCGGGCAAAGGCCTGCCGGCGCAGGGCGCGGGGAAGGGCGTGAACCAGCGAGTCGATCATCACGTTTCCCACGAGGTGAACCTTCCGCCGGTCGTGCCCTTCGAGCAGCAGGTTCTTGACCCCCGAGGGCTCGGATGCGAACAGCCGGTCCGAGATGGAATCGGTCACCAGCCGGTTGATCTCCTCGGGCATGCCGCGGTCGAAGCTGCGCAGGCCGGCCTCCACGTGGTCCACGGGAATCTGCAGCTTGGCGGCCACCAGGGCCGCGGCCATGGTGGAGTTCACGTCGCCCACCACGACCACGCGTCGCGGACGGGTTCGCGCGAGGGTCTGTTCGAGACCGACCAGCAGTCTCGCGGTCTGCTCCGCGTGCGACCCCGAGCCCACGCCGAGATCCACGTCGGGTTTTCTGATGCCGAGGTCGCGAAAGAAGGCCAGGCTCATCGCATCGTCGTAGTGCTGCCCGGTGTTGATGAACTGCACCCGCCGCGGCCAGCGCGCGTCGAAGGCGCGGAGAAGGGGGGCCACCTTCACGAAATTGGGCCGGGCTCCGGCCACGATGCTCAAAACCGTCCCGGAGGAACGCCTTTTCATGGGACCCATTCTCCTTCAGGACGCCGGTCGCGAGGCGGCGGACTGATAGGCATCGACCCAGTCCTGGAGCCGCGCGCCCATCGAAAGCACGGCCGAGGCTCTCCGGGCCCGGCCGATCCGATCGCCTCCCTTCGCGATCAGTTCGAGGCACGCCGCGGCCGCGGCGGGAACGTCCGCCCCGCGGATGCAGGTCCCAAGGTCGAGGTTGCGCACCCAGCCCGCGAGGTCGCCGATCTCCTCGGAGGCCACCACGCTCGATCCCGACAGGACGTACTCCGCGAACTTGGTCGGGCAGGCGACCCGGTTCAAGGGATGCGGCTCGCGAAGCAGGAGGCCCACATCCGCCGCGTTCAGCCACCGCGCGACCTCGTCGGGGTCTCCGTGCCGCACCAGGGTTCGAGCCTGAAGCTCCGGCCGGGCGGCGACCCGGGCGGCCGCCTTCTCCGGGTCCCGGGTGGCGACGAGGAAGCGTGCCTGGGCGTTCTCGCGGGCGACCTTCTCGAAAGCGCCGAGCGTGGATTCGAACTGGTGCCACTGGCCGATCGAGCCCGCGTAGGCGAGCAGAGGCTCCGAGCCAAGGCCCAGAGAGGCGCGGCCCTGGGCGCGCCTCTCCGCGTCCGGGAAGAAGCGGCGCTCATCCGCGACGCAGGGGACGACCGTGGACGGGCAGGCGATGGCGAAGCGCGCCTGGATTTCAGCGAGCAGGACGGCCGACACGCAGAGCACATGATCGGCGCGCGCGAAGGCGCGCGCATCCATGCGATCGACCGCCTGCGCCCGCCGCTCGCCGGTCTTGCCCGCGAGGTTGAACCTCGCTTCCGCGGCGGCATCGCCCCGGGCATCGATGAGAAGCCTCGCGTCTTCGAACTGCGTGCGCAGGTATGCGCCGAGGTGCATGGCCGAACCGCGCGCGTGCAGCACGAGGGGGTTGTCGCCCGACCCCGTCTCGCGGATGAACCTCGCCGCGCGTCGACGGGCGAGGGCTCGCCTCAGGGCTCGCTGCGCCTTCGCCAGGGCGCCGCCGCCGCGATGGCGGCGGGACAGGACGAGGACCCCCGGACCCGCGCCAAGGTGCCTCCGGGCGATCTCCTCCTCGCGCGCCGCGCTGGCGCCGTTCGCGATCAGGAGATCCATCGCGATGCCGGCGCCGAGCAGGCGCTCCATGATCGCGAGGCTCTGCGACTGGAGAACCGGGTGTTCGAGCGTCTCGTCGACCAGGTACACGACGCGCAGCTTCACGCGCGCACTCCGATGACCACCTTCTGACGCCACGGCAACGTGACCCGGCGCTTCGTCGTGATCACCGTTCCCTGCTCGCGCCTTCCGTAGCCGCGGGACACCCAGTCTTCGGCGAGGGAGGGGGCGTCGTTGCCCCCGGGGAAGAAGAACTCGACTTCGACCGGGCGCGGCGCATCCGGCCGGGTCAGCGTCACCCGGCTTCCGGAGACAACCGCCCGGACGCCCGGGTCGAGATGCAGGAATGTCTCGACCGTGTGCTCGCCTTCGCCCGAGACCGCGTCCTCGATTTCGATGCCTCCGCTGGCCTTGTCGAGCGCGATCCGCCGCCGATGGCGGCCCACGCCGGGGAGGCGCGCGAAGCCTTCGTGCTCGCCCGCGAAGCAATCCGCTTGCGGCGTCGATGTCCATTCGACCACGCGCGGGTTGGACGCGAAGGCGAGGTCGAACAACAGCCCGGGCATGATCGCGTTGATCTCGCTCTCGTCGACCTGCACGGTGTTGTGGGCCGCCGTCCTTCGGAAGTGATTGCGATCGGCCTCCGACGACGTGTACGCGTAGGTGCCCGGATCCACGATCCAGGCGACATTCAGCAGGCTCGCCTCGAAGCTCAGGCAGTCGTTGTGGAAATGCCCGCGCGGTCCGCGAGGAGCGCCGCCGTGAACCACAACGTGGGTTTCGCGGGAACGCAGAACCGCGAGACCCGCCGCCTCGAAGTGCTTCGACGACAGCTTCGCTTCCGAGCCTCCGGGCCCCGGCTCTTCGCCCCACCAGAACCCTTCCGCGCGCGCTCGTCCCGCGGCCGCGCCGAGGTCCGCGCGACCGGTGACGGCCGCGGCGAGGCCAAGGAAGGAACGATGATCGTCGGCCGGCTCGGGAGTGAGCCAGTGCAGGCGGCCGTTGTCCACGTCGCCGATGAGCGGCGCGCGGCCGTCGGGCCGGGTGTAGGCGAGGGTCGCCTCCGCCATGGCGAGCGCACGATTCCACGAGGGCTCGGCCACGGCATGACCGTTCTGTCGCGCCAGCGTGAATGCGGAAAGGAGAAGCTCGCCCACCAGTCGGTGATAGTTGATCGAGCCCTCGTAGTCGAGGCCATCCGCGCCGACCTGGATCAGGGTTTCGCCTTCGAGACCGCGCAGTCCGAGGTCGAGCCAGGCGCGTGATTCCTGGAAGTCCGGCAGGAGCACGCCGAGGTAGACGAGGCCCACGAGATCCGACAGGTAGTGGTTGCTGGTCGGGTAACCCTCGAACCGCTCCAGGTTCGAGGCGATGAACCGCCCGTGTTCGAGCGTGGCGCGCAGGAATCGCTCCCGGACTTCGGGGGTCTGGGCCGCCGAGTCCCGGGTCAGGGTGAACGCGACGCACCAGTTGGCCGCGCGGATCGCCGCCTCCATCGCGTTTCCCCAGTTGCAGGTTAGAAGCACCGGATTGCCCTCGACCCACGACGACCACTGAGCCATCAGCTCCCGCGAGAAGCGTTCATCGTCGGTGAGCCAGAAAGCCTGACCCAGGCGCACGAGCTGGTAGCCGCGAGACAGATCCCACGGGACCTTCACGTCCGCCCCGCGGGCCGGGTCCACGAGGACCATGTCCTTGACATACTGCCGCGGCCAGCGAAAGCCCGACTTGAAATCGCGACTCCAGTCGATCACGGGCCCGAGGTCGGTGAGACCGGACCCGAGCAGATCGAAGCGGTGCGCGCAGGCGTTCTCGGCTTCGGCAAGGATGGCCTCGAAGACCTCGGGATGACGGCGTTCGAACTCCCCCGCGAGGTCGTGGCGGGCATGGCCCGATGCGCTCATCCGGCCGAGCGGGATGCGCCCGACCCTCTCGACCGCTTCCCGGAGGCCCCCCGAAACCGA
>DAORUA010000071.1:8008-12933 GCA_035432945.1 Vicinamibacteria bacterium
TGCGCATGAACGGCTCGCCCAGCTCCGCGAACCACTGCGCGACCGGCGCGGGGAAACCGACCTTGGGCCGGGCCAGGAGTTCCCCGGGCAGGAGATCGCGAACCGCGTGCTTAAGCAGGCCCTTCAAGCCACGCTCCAGCTTCAGCGACTGCGGCAGGGGCAGGACGAACTCCACCAGCTCGTGGTCGAGGAAAGGCACGCGCCCTTCGATGGAGTTCGCCATGCCCATCTTGTCGACCCGCATCAGGAGCAGCTCGGGCAGGCGCTGGCGCAGCTCGATGTCGGTCATCCGAGAGAGCATGTCGAAGTCCGCGCGGTTCCGGGCCGGGGCGCCCTTGGCGAGGATCGCGCCGATGCCGCAGTCTCCGTGGGCCGGGCTCAGGATCCGGCCGGCCTCATCCGGGCTGAACACCACCGCGCCGCCCATGAAGGTGGGACTCGAGGCCGCGCGCCTGGCGAGCAGGCGCCGCAGGTCCGGCGCCCGATCGAAGGCTTCGAGCGCCCTCGCGAAGAACCCCGAGGCCGCGCGAACGGTTCCCGCCCCGAACATTCCGGCGAGGCGCCGGAAACGCGCGTCCTCGGCGAGGTAGGGCTGATACCAGGGATAGCCGCAGAAGAGCTCATCCGCGCCCTCGCCGAGCTGAACCACCTTGATCCCGGAGTCGCGCGCGAGTCGGGAGACGTAGTGAAGCGGCACGCACACCGGATCGCCCAGGGGCTCGTCCTGAGCGACGACCAGGCGCGGAAGAAACTCCGCGACCTGCTTCGATCCCACGATCACTTCGCGGTGCTCGGTGCCGAACTGGTCGGAGACCTGGCGCGCGAATCGTCGCTCGTCGAGATCGGTTGCGTCTTCGTAGCCGACCGAGAACGTCCTGATGTTCCGGACGCCGGCCTCCGCCATCAATGCGACCACCGTGCTCGAGTCCACCCCGCCGGAGAGGAATGCGCCGATTGGCACATCGCCCATGCAGCGCCGCCGCACCGCCCCCGCCACGAGCCTCCGCGTCTCCCGCGAGGCCTCCTCGAAATCCATGGGCCGCGCCCCCGGGGCGCCGGCCGGATCCCAGTACGCCTTCGGCCTCGCTTCGCCGTCGCGGCCGATCTCGAGGACATGGCCGGGCTCCAGCTTGTGGATGCCTTCGAAGCAGGTGTCGGGCGAAGGGGTGGCCATGAAGGTCAGGAACGAACCGACGCTCTTCCAGTCCACGGCGCGAGTGACTTCGGGATGAGCGAGAAGGGCCTTGATCTCGGAGGCGAAGAGGAACAGGCCGTTCCGATTCCAGAAGTAGAGAGGTTTCACCCCCAGCCGGTCGCGCGCGATCAGGAGTCGCTCGCCCTCGCGATCCCAGACCGCGACCGCGAATTTCCCGTGGAGTTTCGAGAGGGCTCCCGCACCCGCCTCCTCGATCAGGTGCAGGGCCGCCTCCGCATCGCTTCGTCCGGTGAAGCGATGGCCGCGCGCGACCAGGCCCTTCCGCAGTTCGAGATGGTTGTAGATCTCGCCGTTCAACACCAGGGTGAAGCGGTCTCCTTCGGAGGACATGGGCTGATGCCCCGCTGGAGAGAGATCCACGATGGAGAGCCGCCGGAACGAGAAGCCGGCAAGGCCCGACGGATCCACGAAGAGACCCTCGTCATCCGGGCCCCGGTGCGGCATCGCGTCCGCCATCCGGCGCAGGGCCGACAGGTCCACCGGAGTTTTTCGACCCCACGCGAAGGCGCCGGCGATGCCGCACATCGGCTACCTGCTTCCCCGGTTCCCGAGCCACGCGAGGATTTCCTCGACGTTCCTCTGCCAGGTGTATCGGGCGAGGACCGTGGTCCGCGCGCGCGCTCCCATTTCGCGCGCGAGAGCGGGGGCATCGAGAAGGCGCGTGATCGCCGCGGCCAAAGCGTCGGTGTCGTCGGGGGCCACCAGGAGTCCGGTCTTCCCGTCCTCGATGACCTCGCCGATCTGACCGAGGCGGCTGGCCACGATGCCCCGGCCCGCCGCCATGTACTCGAACAGCTTGGTGGGCGAGCCTATGAACGGCCCCTTGCGATTCCACGAGTGCGGGGCGACCAGAACATCGCAGGCGGCGAGGTAGGGCGGCGCCTCCTGCTGCGGCACGATCCCCGTGAACACGGCCGCGTCCGACCTCCCGAGGTTCCGGCAGCTCTCCTGCGCGGCCGCCTTGCGCGGCCCATCGCCCACGAAAAGGAAGCGGGTCGCCGGGTGCGCGCTCAGAACCGCGGACATCGCCTTCACCAGGTTCTCCGCGCCGTGCCAGTCTCCGAAGGTGCCCACGAAACCCACGACCGGCGCGGTTCCGAGGCCGTACGCGGCGCGAACTGTCTCGCCGTTCAGCCCTTCCGGAAAGCGCTCCGGATCCACGCCGTTCGACTGCACCAGGATCCGCGATCTCGGCACACCCGCGTGCTCGAGCTGCCCCGCCACCGGCGCGGAGACCGCGATGCAGAGATCGGCCTCGAGCAGCACGGCCTTCTCGATCTTCCGGATCAGCGGCCAGACGATCAACCGCCGCCAGCCGCGGAATTCGCCCGCGAACCATTCGGACAGACCATTCACCTCGAGCACGCACGGCCGGCCCAGGAGCCCGGCCAGCTGGACCGCCGCGTCGCTCATGAGCGAGTAACGCGCGTAGGTCAGATCCGGCCTGGGGTCGGGGTGGGAGCGGACATGCCCGAGCACCGCGTTCGTGTAGCGGATGGGCGCGAAGGGACGTTTCCACCTCGCGGCCGGCGCGCTCTCGACCCGCGGTCCCTCCCACATTCCCGGGTCAAGACCGGGCAGGGGCTCGGGGCCCAGGGACCGCACCGAATAGCCGCAACCCATGAACCCCCGGATCATCCCGGCGGCGTGAGCGAGCGACCCTCCCGCGATCACGCCGGGCCACAGGTCCGTTCTCAGATGAATGATGGAGGGCACGCGGGCAGGAGGTCGGTCAATGCTCTGGCCCCAATATACTTTGGGGCCGCGCCGATGCCCTTCAGGGGCGGAGGTCTCCGGGAAAGCGTCGACCCCGCCCATGGCTCCAGATCCGATCGACACCCAGGACGTCCAGAAGTTCTGGGACCGCCACCCGGTGGCGGCCGCGAGCATTCCCGCCGCCCCGGGCACCGCCGAGTACTTCCAGGGTTTCGACCGTTTGCGCGAAGCGATGGAGCCTCCGGCCCTCGCCTCCCGGGTGTACGACTTCACCGCCTTTGCCGGGCAGCGCGTCCTCGACGTGGGCGCCGGAAACGGTTTCGTGATGTCACGCTATGCCCGGGCCGGCGCCCAGGCCTTCGGGGTCGAACTGACCGCCCGCGGCGTGGACCTGTGCCGCCGCCGGTTCGCATTCGAAGGCGTGCGCGCCCTCGTGACCCAGGGCGATGCCGAGCACCTTCCCTTCGCCGACGCCTCGTTCGATGCGGTCACCTCCATGGGCGTGCTCCATCACGTTCCCCGCCCCGAGCGCGCCATCGATGAGATCCATCGCGTCCTCAAGCCCGGCGGCCGATTGACCCTCATGCTCTATCACCGCAACTCCGCCATGTATCGGCTGCGTTTCCCGCTGATGCGCCTGCTCACGGGCAAGTCGCTGGCCGAGCAGGTGAACGAAGTGGACGGCGCGGGAAATCCGAAAGGCCTCGTCTTCTCCCGACGCGAAGCGCGCGCCTTCGTTCATCGCTTTTCTTCGGTGGAGACATTCGTCGGTCTCCTCGAGCCGTGGATGGTGGCGCCCGGCTTCTCGCGGGTGGCGAAGGAGGCGTGGCTCCTGCCCCTCGCGCCGCGCCTCGGCTGGTTCCTGTACGTGAAAGCGCGCCGGTAGCGCCCTTCGCGGCCGCCTACGACTGCGGGGTGGGCTTGGGCTTCGGCTGGGGGACGTTCGGCGGAACCGGAGAGCCGGGGAAGGGGGAACCCTTGGCGGGCGGCGCGGGCGCCGGGCCGGTGGTCGTGGTGGGGACGAGCACCGCGTTGGGCTGGGCGCTCTCGGCCCCGTGGTAGCTCTCGCCGAGCACTTCCGGGCCGGCGGGCACCGCGTTCGGCGGGATCAGGCCGGGCGTCATGGGGACGTAGGGTGGCGGCACCTTGAACATCTTCATGCCGTCGCCCATGTCGATCAGTTCATCCTCGGTGGGAGGCTCCTTGTCCTTGCGCGGTCCGGGCTCGGCCTCGGGGGTCGGGGGTTCCTCGGGCTTGACCTCGGGAGCGGCCTCCGCCGCCTCGGGGGCCGCGGCGGTCCGGGAAGCGGTGTCGGCGGGCAGGGTCGACTTGAAGTCCACGACCACGATTCTCTTGATCGACTTGCCCGGGCCCTCGGCCAGGGCGAAGTTCAGGTTGAGCTCCTCGAGGAACCTGGTCATCGCGGCAAGGCAGGTCTTCCCGTCGAGGGGCCCCGCCTTGACCTCGAGTTTCGCCACCTTGTCGTTGCCGAAGGAGACCTCGAATCCCTTCTCCTTGCCCAGAAGGGTGAGGGCGGTCTGGAGGGTCCCGGCCTGGAGCCGCAGTCCGGCGCAGGGCGGCGCGGCCGCGGCCTCCGCGCGGGTGGCGCCGATGGCGGTGGCGAGGAGCACGAAGGCCAGCGAGGCTCTCGTGGATACGCGCGTTGCCGTCGTGACTTTGCCCATGGACGCCTTCCTCGAAAAGAGCGTAGCACAGGCCTTCGACGCTGCTGGAGCCGGTCTGGCGCGGGCGCCCTGGCCGGCCGCTCAGGGCTTCCCGGGCACGCACTGCTCGCCGCTCGCGTTCCGGCACTTGAGCAGCGCGGCGGGATAGGTGACGGAGCTCGGCTCCCCGCGCAACGAGGGAACCGGAGGGGCCGCGATCCGGTAAGCGATGACGCTCTGGAGGGTCTCCTCCTCCGGGGGTTGGGGGCTCAGCAGGCCGATGTGAAGCGGGCCGCCCTGGTGATCCACCACCTGGTACGTGACGAGTC
>DAORUA010000072.1:0-2872 GCA_035432945.1 Vicinamibacteria bacterium
CGATCTGCGCGTCGAGGTCGAGCAGGCGAAGGGCCTGCCCATGATCTGCAATCACAAGGTCGGCGACTTCTTCGAACTGCGGGGCGAGAACCTGTCCCTGCCGCCCGGGCAGACGTTCCCGCTCTACTCCCTCGCCGCCCTTCTCCCCCTGCTGCCCGCGAAACAGCGCGAGACCCATCCCCACGACTGGATGACCACCGACGCGCTGATCGCATGCCCGGATCCCAACTGCGGCGGACGATTTCGAATCCGCCGCGTGGGCACCAGCGTGTTCGACCACGCCGACGTGACCGCGGTGCCCCTTCCGCCCCCCCCAAAAAAGGCGCGTTCCCGGAAACGTGCGCGTTGACCTGGCGCCGGGATACTCCATATCCCGGATCATCAAGGGCGGCTGGCAGCTCGCCCTCGGTCACAGCAGCGTGCCTCCCCGGGCGCAGGCGCACGCGGACATGGCTGCGTTCGTGGACAAAGGCATCACCACCTTCGACTGCGCCGATATCTACACCGGGGTAGAAGAGCTCATCGGCTCGTTCAGCCCGCCCGCGGGCCGGAGCGTCCAGGTGCACACGAAGTACGTGCCGGACCTCGCCACCCTCCCCACCGTCGATCTCGCGGTCACGCGGGCCATCATCGAACGGTCGCGCCACCGGCTGCGCCGGCAATCGCTGGACCTGGTGCAGTTTCACTGGTGGGATTACTCGGTGGACCGGTATGTGGAAACCGGGCTGCACCTCGAGCAGCTCCGGCGCGAGGGCGCGGTCCGGCACATCGGCGTCACCAACTTCGACACCCCCCATCTGCGCGCGCTCCTCGACGCGGGTGTTCCTGTCGTCTCCCACCAGGTCCAGTACTCGCTCCTCGACCGCCGGCCGGCTGCCGCGATGGCGCAGCTGTGCGCCACGAGCGGTATTTCCTTCCTCTGCTACGGTTCCGTCCTCGGCGGCTTCCTCTCCGAGCGCTGGCTTGGCGCGGCCGAGCCGAGGGAGCCCCTGGAGAACCGATCGCTCACGAAGTACAAGCTCATCATCGACGAAGCGCTCGGATGGGAGGCCTTCCAGGACCTCCTTCAGGGCCTGCGCCGGATCGCCCTGAAGCACGGGGTCACCATCGGGGCGATTGGCATCGCGTGGGTGCTGGCCCAGCCCCGGGTCGCCGCCGCCATCGTGGGCGCGCGCGACACCAGCCATCTGGGCGAGACCCTTGCGGCCCTGAACGTCCGTCTCGAACCGGAGGATCTGGCCTTCCTCGACCGGGCCTGCGGCCGGGGCATCGGGGGCGACATCTACGAGCGCGAGCGCGACCGGAATGGCCCCCACGGCCGGATCATGAAGTACAACCTCAACCGGACGGACTAGCGCGGAATCCTCATGGCGCGGATGGTCTGGTTGCGATTGCCGTCGCACGAATGACCGATCGCGCAGATATCGCCCGAGGGCACCAGGTCGCGCAGATCCGTCCACGCGGCCCAGGCCTCCTTCGCATTCGCGGCCACCCCGATGTAATCGCCGATGAAGCCATACCGCTCGCTCATGCACTCGGGTGTCGCCGCGGCCTTGACCGAAGCGGCCCGCGGGTCGAAGTCATGTGGACGCTCGCCGCCTGCTGACGACGACGCCCCGGCCGGCCGCGGCCGCGTGAAAACCGGGCGGTCCGCGCGCTGCACCTCCGGAGTCAGGCGGCTCACGCGTTCGACCTTGAGGCTGTCATCGAGCACGGCCGCGTACACGTCCACTCCCCGGATGGCGGAGAGGGGCGCGAACTCCGGATCGTTGCGGCTGTCGTACCAGACCGCGAAGACGCGGCCGTCGCGGGCGGCCACCGAGGGCATCAGCTGATTCCCCTTTCCCGGATTGTCGATGGGCATGGGCGCCGACCAGGTCAGGGCGCCGTCGGTCGAGCGCGAGATCAGCGTCTGCGCCCGCCGGCTTGCCGGGTCGAGGGCGTGAACCACCACGAAGAGCCGCCCGGTCGAAGGGTCGATGGCGGGCATGAAGAACGAGGTGAAGCGGAACGTGCCGTCATAGCCGGAAGCGCCGTAGGGACTGAGGCCCTGCAGACGCGAACCAAGGAACGTCCAGGCCGAGGGATCCTTGAGCTTCGACTCGAGCGCCTTCGTGCCCGTAAGGCCTTCGATGTCCGCCTTCACCACGTGCATGGCGATCCCGTTCGCGGCCTGGCTGCGGAGGATCACGTAGACGACCTTGCGGCCGCTCAAAGGGTCGCGGCCGAGGAGCGGCTGGAAGAACTGCGACTGCGCGGCCTCGGCCGCGGGCACGGGCAGGTGAATGGGGACGGAGAACGTCTCGGCGCCGTCGCCCGAGACCGCGATCCAGCCGCCTTCCGGCGCGGTCGCGTTCGGGCCGACGGTGAACAACCGCCAGGTCGCGACCACCAGGGTCTTGTCCGAAGGCGAATCGCGGTCGACCACCAGCCAGTTCTTGTCGTTGAAGAGACGTTCGTCGTTCTCCAGGGCCAGGAATCGAACCGAGCCCGGCAGCAGGGCGCCGTCCGGGCTTCGACGGGAAACGATCACCGCCGAAGGGTCGCCGAGCGCGGACGGCTCGTAGGCCAGACCCGACGTGTACACGACGCCGTCGCGATCGAACGCAACCACCGGATCGCTCTCGTGGGTCAGGGTCAGGCGGACGCCCGCGGGCCGGCCATACGACCCGTCCGTGACCCCGGTGATGCCGGTGTCCGGGGTGGAGTCCTCGAAGGAGAAGTTCCGCCACCGCTCTCCGTCGTTCGAAAGGTAGAGGCCGTTCCAGATGCGGTAGTTGTAGCTGACGTCGCCCGGGGGGCTGAAGCGGTTGTCCTTGGCCGCCGCGGCCAGGCGCCCGCTCTCGGAGATGTCGATCCAGACCTCTCCCTG
>DAORUA010000072.1:2972-9235 GCA_035432945.1 Vicinamibacteria bacterium
CCGCAGATCACCAGGGTGGGGACGGTGATCTCGCGCAGGAGGGGAGTCGAGTCCTGGCGGGTGGCGATGCCGTGAAGGCCGTCCGAGATGCCCTGGGGCGAGGTCTTGAGCATCATGTCCTTGACCTTCGCGATCACGTCCGCCCGCTGTGCCTTCGTGGTTTCGCCCACGACTTTCGGGAGGAACGCGTCGAGGACAGCCTGGGCACCCTCCTTCATCACCTTCGCGGCCAGGTCTCCCCGTCCCTTTCGGGCATCCTTGGTGTCCGCGCCGGCCCGGGTGTCCACGAGGACGAGGCCGCGCAGAAGAGACGCGTGCTTATGGGCGAAGGAGAGAGCCGCGTAGCCGCCCATCGAACAGCCGGCCAGGACCACGGGCCCGAGGCGGAGACGGTCGATGAGCACCGCCGCGTCGTCCGCGATCCGGGCCATGGTGAGCATGGCGTCGCCCACCTCCGATCCGCCGAACCCGCGCGCGTCGAAACGGACGATGCGGTACCGAGGCGCGAGGGCCTCCTGGCCGTCCCACATGTGGAGGGAGAGCGGGAAGGCGTGGAGGAACAGGACAGCCGGTCCGGTCCCCTGGTCGGCGTAGGAGAGGTCGACGCCGCCGATGTTGATCTTCTTCATGGTCCAGACGCCGCCTTCCGATTACCCGTCTTCGTACTTCGTTCGACGCACCGACTCCGACTTCGCCCTGCGCCCGAGGGCCAGGCGCTCCTCCACGATCCGGTCGGCCACCACACCCGGAGGCTGCTCCTCTTCGTCGGATCGCTGCCAGATGTCGGCGAGCCTGGGGCCGATCATGCGCACCCGTTCGACCACGCCGTCTTCGTCCGCCTGCTTCGTCTCGTAGAGGAGGCTCAGAAGGCCGCCCGCGTTCACCACGTAGTCGGGTCCCCAGAGAATCCTGATCGAGTGCAGCACCTCGCCGTGGCGCGGCTCGAGGAGCTGCTCGTTGGCCCCGCCCACGATGGCCTGGACCTTGAGCCGTGCGATGGTGTCGTCGTTGAGGATGCCGCCCATGGCGTTGGGGGAGAAGACATCCGCCTCCACGTCGTAGATGGAGTCGGGCTCGACCACTTTGGCCTCGAGCGATCGGGCCGCGCGCTGGGTGCGCGCGACATCGACATCGGCCACGGTGAGGCGGGCGCCGTGCTCGACCAGGAGCTTGGCCACGTGGAACCCGACCGCGCCCACTCCCTGGATGGCCACGTGAAGGCCGGAGAGCGAGCGGCCGAGAACCGCGGTGGCGGCGGCGATGCCCTCGAAGACGCCGAGGGCCGCGAGGTACGAGGTGTCGAGGGGAGAGTCCTCGTTCGCGTGCGACAGGTGCTTGGTGTGGCGCTGCATGACCTTGAGGTCGCGCGGCTCGATTCCCATGTCGCAGCCGGTGAAGAACCGGCCGCCCAGCCGGTCGACCGCCTTGGCGTAGGCCACGAGCAGGGGTCTCGTCTTGTCGCGGTTCGGATCGCCCAGGATCACGGCCTTGGCCCCGCCGTAAGGCATCTCCACCATGGTGGCCTTGTAGGTCATGGCCCGGGCCAGGCGCAGGGCGTCCACGACGGCGTCGTCGTACGAGGAATACGCGCGCATCCGCGTCCCGCCCACGCTGGGACCGAACGTGGAGTCGTGGATGGCGATCGCGCCCCGCAGGCCGGAGTCGCGATCGTGAAGAAGGACGACTTCTTCGTGCCCGAGTTCGGCCCCGAGTTCGAGGGCCCTCAGTTCGACCACTTCTTGAGCCACCCGAGGACCTCGTCGTACCAGCGCACCGAGTTCTCGGCCTTCAGGACCCAGTGGTTCTCCTCGGGGAACATGACCAGGCGGCTGGGGACGTTCTGCCGCTGGAGGGCGGTGAAGAACTGCAGGCCCTGCTCGACGGGCACGCGGTAGTCGCGGTCGTTGTGGATGATGAGAGTCGGGGTCGTGCACTGGGTGATGAAGCGGTGGGGCGAGAACTTCTCGTACTGGGTGCGGTCCTTCCAGGGCGGGCCGCCCAGGTCCCAGTCGGTGAACCACTGCTCCTCGGTGGAGGCGGCCATGGACTCGAGGTTGTAGAGGCCGTCATGCGAGACGAAGGCCTTGAACCGCTTGGTCTGCGTGCACATCCAGTTGACCATGTAGCCGCCGTACGACGCCCCCGCCGCGAGCACGCGGTCCTTGTCGACATAGGGAAGGGCGGAGGCGAAATCGGTTCCCTTCATCACGTCTTCAAAGGCCTTGCCGCCCCAGTCCTTCGAGACGTCGTCCACGAAGGCCTGGCCGAAGCCGGTGGAGCCGCGGGGATTGGGCATGAAGACCACGAACCCCGCGCCCGCGAAGACCTGCGGATTCCAGCGGTAGCTCCAGGCGTCCGCGAAGACGCTCTGGGGTCCGCCATGCACGATCACCAGCAGCGGGTACTTCTTCGAGGCGTCGAAGTTCGCGGGCTTGGTGATCCAGGCCTGGACCGGCTTGCCGAGCGCGCCCGCGTACGACACCGACTCGGAAGGCAGCAGCGCGAAATTCGCGAGGGCCGCATCGTTCGTCTCGGTGAGACGGGTGATCTTCCCGGTTGCGAGGTCCACGGTCACCACGTCCGCCGGCTTCCTGAGCGAGTCCTGGGCCATCACCGCCTTGAGGCCGTCCCTCGAGATGGAGAGCTGGGTGAGATGCCCGTCCGCCACCTTGCGCGGGGAGCCCCCCGCCGCGGGAATGGCGAAGAGCGGATTCTGAGGTCCGTCCCCGGCGGTGAAGTAGATGGTCTTCGAGTCGGGAGACCACGCGATCTCGTCGACGTTCCGGTCAAAGGGCTCGGTCAGGTTCCGCGTGGCCCCGGTCCTGCGGTCGTAGACCATCAGGCGCCAGCGGTCGGCTTCGAACCCCGCGCGCATCTGCGCGTGATACGCGATCATCGATCCGTCCGGGCTGTAGCGCGGCAGGCCGTCGAAGCCGGGATTGGCGCCGAACTTCTTCGCGGCCCCCCCCGAGGTGGGGACGGTGAACAGTTCGGAGTTGGTGGAGGTCGACTCCTCCTTGTCCTCGTTTCGTCCGAAAGCGATCTCGGAGCCATCCGGGGCGACATCGAAGTCATCCGGCCCCGGGTAGGGCGGGACGTCGAAATCGCCCGGAGTGAGGTCCGTGGCCTTGCCCGTCTTCACGTCCACGGAAAAGACGTGCGAACGCAGGCCGTCCTCCCAGGTGTCCCAGTGGCGGACGAAGAGCTTGTCGTACACCCGGACGCTTTCGCCCTTCTCCTCGACCTTCTTCTTCGTGCAGGCGTCGAAGTCGTCGCCCGTGCAGGCGGGGTGGACGTCGGAGACCACCACGAGCCTGTCGGTCGAGGCCCAGCGGAAGGAAGCCACCCCCTGCGAGAGATTCGTGACCCGTCGCGCCTCGCCCCCGGCGAGGTCGAGGACGTAGACCTGAGGCGCTCCGTCGCGCGAGGACAAAAACGCGACCTGCGACCCGTCCTTCGAGAACCGCCCCTGCGAATCCGACTTCGGGTGCGAGGTGAGCGCGCGGGGCGCGCCGCCGGCCGCAGGCACGATGAACAGGTCGGTGTTGCGGCTCTTCCCGAGGTCGATGGAGGTCTGCTGGTACAGCACCCATTTCCCGTCGGGGGAGATCTGAGGATCGGCGAGGCGCTTGAGCGAATGCAGGTCCTTCGCGGTGAAGTCGGGAACGGCGAGGGTGAAGAGGACGGCGGCTGAAAGCATCATGGTTTTACTCCGGTTTCCTTGCAGGTCGAATCATGACTCTATCGCCCCCACCTGCCACAGGATGAAGGCGTAATCCGACGCGGTTTCACGCAGCGCGTCGTATCGGCCCGAGGCGCCGCCGTGGCCCGCCTTCATGAGGGTCCGGAGCAGCAGAGGCGCATCGTTGGTCTTGAGGGTGCGCAGCCTGGCCGCGTACTTCGCGGCTTCCCAGTACATGACCTGGGAGTCGTTGAACGAGTTGCGGAGCAGGATGGCGGGGTAGGCCTTCGCTTCCAGGTTGCTGTACGGGCAGTAGGCCCGCATCACCTTGTAGTCCGCGAGGATCTTGGGATTGCCCCACTCTTCGAACTCCGCGACGGTGAGGGGCAGGTCTTCATCGAGCATCGAGTTGATCACGTCGACGAAAGGCACCTTCGCGATCACCGCCTTCATGAGGTCGGGCCGGAGATTCACGACCGCGCCCATCAGCAGGCCGCCCGCCGAGCCGCCTTCCATCACCAGTTTCGAGGACGACGTGGTGCCGCGCTCGATCAGGCTCTCGGCGCACGCGATGAAGTCGGTGAAGGTGTTCATCTTCGTGGCCATGCGTCCCGCGTCGTGCCAGGGTTTTCCCATCTCGCCGCCGCCCCGGATGTGGGCGAGGGCGATGACGAAGCCGCGGTCGAGGAGCGAGAGCCTTGGAGAGACGAACGAGACGGGATAGGGATATCCGTACGAGCCGTACCCGAGGAGATGCATGGGCGCGGAGCCGTCGACCGGGGTGTCGCGCCGCCGGACCAGCGAGATCGGGATCTTCGTGCCGTCCTTCGCGGTGGCGGAGGTCCACTCCGATACGTACCGGGTTCGATCGAACGAACCGAGAACCGCCGTCTGCTTGACGAGGGTGCTCTTTCCGGTCTCGAGGTCGAGGTCGAAGACCGAGGGCGGGGTCACGAGCGACTGGTACGAGTAACGGAAGGTCGAGACCTGGTATTCGCGATTGTCCTGAGGGAACGCGGTGTACGTCGGCTCGTCGAAGGCGGCCTCGACTCCCGGCCCGCCTCGCGACAGGGACCGGAACCGCGGCAGTCCGCCCGCGCGCTCGCACAGCACGACGTCCTTCTCGAAGGCGAGCGCCGCCTCGAGCATCACGTCCTCGCGGTGGGGAACCAGTTCGCGCCAGTTCTTCTCTTCCGGACTTGTCACCGGCGCTTCGACCAGGCGGAAATTGCGGCCTCGATCGTTGGTGCGGATGAGGAAACGGTCTCCCTGGTGATCGAGTTCGTACTCGTGGTCCTGCCGTCTGGGCGCGATCATGCGGAAGGCCGCGTCGGGGGTCCCCGCGTCCAGGACGTGGAATTCGGCGGTGGTGTGCGAGGCCTTGGCCAGGAGCAGGAAGGCGCCGCTCCGGGACCGGAAGATCTCCAGACTGAAGCGTTCGTCCTCCTCTTCGCAGACCAGGACAGGGTCCGCGTCGCTGAAGGCCCGCACCCGGTAGAGGCGCGCCGCGCGCTTGGCGTGGTCCTCCTCGGTGAAGAAGATCGTCTTCGAATCCGCGGCCCAGGTCACGGAGATGGTCTTCTCGAACGCGCGGCTCCAGACTTCGCCGGTCGACAGGTTCTTCACCTGCAGGCGGTACTGCCGGAACCCCGTGTCGTCGGTCGAATACGCGAGCAGCGCGCCGTCATCGCTCATCGCGTAGGCCCCGAGCGACATGAAGGATCGGCCAAGGGCCAGGGCGTTCACGTCCAGGGTCGTCTCCGCGGCACCCCCAGGGTCGCCCAGGCGCCGGCGATGGTGGATCGGGTATTGGCTGCCCTTCACCGTCTCCATCCAGTGTTCATAGCCGCGGAACCGATAGGGGGCGGTGGTGTCGTCCTCCTGGATCCGGGCCAGCATCTCGTCATAGAGGGAGGCGGAGAGGCCGGCGAGGTGCGCGGTCTCCGCGTCGGCGTACTCGTTCTCGGCCTCGAGGTAGGCCCGGACCGCGGGGTTCTCCTTCTCGCGGAGCCAGAAGTAGGGGTCGACGAGCGTCTCTCCGTGGAGGACGGTGGTTTTCGGAATGCGGGCGGCGACGGGTGGCTTCATGCGTGCCCGAAGGCTAGTTCAACCCGCCTCTCCGGGGGCCGTCCGGACTAGCGCACGCTGATCGTCCGGGCGAAGTTGGGGACGATCCGTTCGTACTCCTCGGCCATGAGGTGGCTCGACAGGATGAAGTCAGCGGTCGCGCGGTTGCAGGCGATGGGCGTGTTGTAGACCACCGCGATGCGCAGGAGAGCCTTGACGTCGACGTCGTGCGGCTGGGGCTCGAGGGGATCCCAGAAGAAGATGACGAAGTCGATGCGGCCTTCCGCGAGTGCCGCCCCCACCTGCTGGTCGCCGCCGAGCGGCCCGCTCAGGAAGCGCGTGACCGAGAGGCCGAGGTCGGCCGCGAGCAGCGCTCCGGTGGTGCCGGTCGCGAAGAGCTCGTGCTCGCTCAGGGTGCCGCGGTTGTACCGGGCCCAGTCGAGGATGTCGGTCTTGCGGTTGTCGTGGGCGATGAGGGCGATGCGCTTGCGCCGCTTCATCTTCACCGATTCGG
>DAORUA010000072.1:9335-11365 GCA_035432945.1 Vicinamibacteria bacterium
CCTAGGTCAGGGTCAGGGCCGAGAGGTCCACGAGGCCGGTCACGGTGGGCTGGAAGCCGCGCAGGCGCCAGGCGTGGGCCACGCAGGCCCGGCCGTACATCAGCGGAACGAGGGGCACGTCGCGCCCGAGCAACAGCCCGATCTCGGCGAGGGTTTCCTCGCGGCGATCCTTGCGGTACGAGGCGATGAGGTCGTCCATCTCGCGGCTTCGGTAGCGGGCGAAGTTGAACGCGAACGACGCGCCCTCAACGCCCGACGGGACCGCATCCGAACCCACGACCGCGGAAAGATAGTCGCTCGGGTCCGGACTGTCCGGGATGTTGCCCATGAGGGCCAGGTCGTAGTCGCCCGAGTTCACCTTCGCGATGAGTTCGCCCGAGGTCACCTCGACCGCTTCGACGGTGGCGCCGAGGCGCCGGAAACGGTCGCGCAGGTGGCGGGCCACCGCCGCGGGCGCCGGGAGATAGGGACGGGGCGCCGGGGAATAGAGGATCGAGATCGGCTTGTCGTAGCCGCCCGCTTCCTGCCAATCGGCGCGCGCGCGCTCGATGTCCGGGGACAGCCGATCGTTGGTCTTGCCGAGAGCGGGGGGGAGGAGGCCGGTGGCGCGGAAGGCGAGGGGGTTCTCGCCGAAGGCGATCTCGGCCACCACCGTCCGGTCCACCGCCCGGGCCAGGGCGACGCGGAGCCGCGCGTCCTTCAGCCGTTCGTTGTTGAGGTAGAGCATGCACGTCGAATTGACGGGCTTCATCACCACCGCGGTGCTCTTCAGCAGATTCACATCGCGCCACGAAAGGCGCGGAGCCAGATCGACCTCGCCCTTCTCGAGGGCGTTGAGGAGCGCGGTGGGCCTGCCCGTCTGGGCATCGACCGGATAGTGGCGGACTTCGATGGACTCGATCTTCGAGGGGGTGCGCGCGTGCGGATTCCGGACCAGCCGGACCACCTCCTTGTCGGAAGGCCCCATCATGTAGGCGCCGGTGCCGAGGAGCGCCCCGCCGCTCTCGTGGTACAGCATTCCGCACATGGTGAGGAACAGATCGAAGCGGGTGTTCGGCGCGAACAGGGTGAGCTGCACCCGCCCGTCGCGGAAGGAGGCCGAGGCCCGGCTGGTGAAGACCGGGTCCTGGGCCAGCGCCCCCACCACATCCTCGGGCGTCACCGCCGTTCCATCGCTGAAGCGCGCGTCGGTTCGCACCGTGGTGGAAAACTTCAGCCCGCCGCTGCCCGGCTCCTCGACCAGCTTCTCCTGGAAGAGAGCGGGGATCGCGTCGCCCGCGGCCGAGGCCAGGAAGGGCGTCTCGAAGATCTGGCGGGCGAGAAGGATGGTGGTCGCCTCGGCCATGGTTCGCGGATCGATCGAACCGACGGGATCGACAACGCCAACGCGCAGGACGGACGGGCCGGGAGCCATGGCTGATTCTAGGCCGGATGCGGATTCATGGCGCGCCCGCGATAGGGAGCCGCGCCCCCGATCAGTATCGACGGGGTTCGTAGTCGCGCCCGCGCCGCTCGTGGTAACCGCGCTCGTATCCCGCCCGGAACCCGTCCGCGTATTCGATCTTCGACCCGAACCGGGGGCGATACCCTTCGCTGCCGCGGCGATACCGGCCGTCATCCCAGAAACTGTTTCGATACGGCTTCCCCAAGTCGCGGTGCGCGGCCCAGCGTCCGTCGCTGAGGCCGCGCCGGAACCCTTCCTCGTACGCCGAGTAGACCGGTCCGTAGGATGCGGGCCGATCGGCGTACGCCCCCGTGGTCGAGCAGGCGGGCGAGGCCAGGGTGAGGCCCACGATGATGGCGGCGATTCCGCGGTTCATGGCCTTCGCCTCCGAGGCTCAACGATCGTAGCGACGGCCGTCGCGCCCGTCGCGATCGTCGTACCGGCCGTAGCGGGCGTTTCCGTACCCGCGCCGATAGCCTTCAACGAAGCCGCGGCGGTAGACCGAGGCGTACTCGTACCGGGGACCGTACTCGCGGCGGTAGCCCGAGTCTCCGCTCCGATAGCGTCCCTCGTCGCGGTAGTCGAA
>DAORUA010000072.1:11465-12834 GCA_035432945.1 Vicinamibacteria bacterium
ATGTTCTCCTCCGAGCGCGCCGGCGCGCCCTCCCTCGCGCTTGACGCGGTCCGGGCCGCAGCCGTACGGTGAAGAAGTCATGACTCACCGATATCTGCACCTTGACGTCTTCACCCCCAGGCCGCTCTCCGGGAATCAGCTCGCGGTCTTCCTGGATCCGCCTTCATGGCCGGATGAGACGATGCAGGCGATCGCCCGGGAGATGGCGTTTTCGGAAACCACGTTCGTCTACCCGCCGACGCGCGCGGGATCTCTCGCGCAGATGCGCATCTTCACGCCCGGGGGCGAACTCCCGATGGCCGGGCATCCCACCATCGGGACCGCGTTCGCCCTCGCCCTGCGGGACCGGATTCCACACGGCACGAAGCACGTCACTCTCGATCTCGGCGTGGGTCCGACCCAGGTGGATCTCGAATGGGACGGCGCGGCGAAGAAACTCCGCTTCGCCTGGATGACCCAGCCCCGCCCGGACTTCGGCGCCGTCTTCGAAGATCGGGATGAGGCGGCGCGCGCGCTTGGTCTGCAGCCCGCGGATCTGAATCCCGATCTGCCCATCCAGATCGTGTCCTGCGGCGTGCCCTTCGTCTACCTGCCGCTCGTCTCCCATCATGCGGTTGACCGCGCCCAGGTGGACCGCGCTGCCTGGCAGAGAGCATGCACCGCGAACTCCGTCCCCGAGCACAAGATCTTCGTGTTCTCGATCGAAGACCGGAACGCCGCCCCGGTTCGGCTCTACAGCCGCATGTTCGCGCCTCTCATCGGCATCGCCGAGGATCCCGGCACCGGGGCTGCGTCCGGCCCGCTCGGCGCCTACCTGGTCCATCACCGCGTGGCCGCCGGACCGGTCTGCGAATTCCTCAGTCACCAGGGCGTCGCCATGCATCGACCGTGCGAAATCTCGATCCGCATCGGGAGCGAGGGAAAGGACATCACGCGCGTCCAGATCGGCGGCACCGCGACCCTCGTGGGCGAGGGGTCCTTGCGGCTGTGAGCGGGGAAGCCATGACCAGTCCCGTGATCTCGACCCGCCCGCTCGGGTTTCCCTGGGTGACCGCGGATCCGTTCCTCTTCTGCGTGCACCACAACGACGCGTATCCGGAGGGCAACGAGAGACTCGGCCCTCGCGCGTCGCTCGCGGGCCGCGACCTCGGCCAGGACTTCAGCGGCCGGGACGGCTGGAGCATGTACCACGGCGACGTGGTGCCCGGCTTTCCGCAGCATCCCCATCGCGGCTTCGAGACCGTGACCCTGGTCCGGCGCGGATACATCGATCATTCCGATTCGCTCGGCGCCACCGCCCGCTTTGGCCGCGGGGACGCGCAGTGGCTCACCGCGGGAGCGGGCATCGTTCACTGCGAGATGTTCCCGC
>DAORUA010000073.1:0-12708 GCA_035432945.1 Vicinamibacteria bacterium
TACGGGATGAGCGCCATCTGGCGCGCCCGCAGGATGGCGGTGCGGACCTTGCGCTGGCAGGGCGCGCAGGTTCCGAACATCCTCCGGGGGAGGATCTTGGCGCGCTCGGGGATGAAGGCGAGCAGGAGCTTGGTGTTCTTGTAGTCGACGTAGTCGACCTTCTCCGAACAGAGCTTGCAGGTCTTGCGCCGGCGGAAGAAACCGCCCTTGCCCCCGCCCTTTTCCTTGCGCTCGCCGCGTTCGCCGCGCTCGCCGCCGGGACCACGTCCCTCGCCGCCACGGCCTCTGAATTCAGGCGTTTCCATGTCGCTCATTGCGCACCTCCCTCGAAGGCCCGGTCTTTCTCACGGACGCTCGCGCGCCGGGTCGACTCCTTCTTGCCTCGGATCGTCTTCTTGCGGTCGGCCTTCTTCATTTCCGCGTCGATGCGGATGGCCAGGAAGCGCAGGATGCCGTCGGTCACGCGCATGCGGCGCTCGACTTCGCTGATCGAGCTGCCCGGCGCGTTCGCGATCATCAGCACGTAGCTGCCCTCGCGGTTCTTGCCGATGGGGTAGGCGAGGCGCTTCTTGCCCCACTTCTCCACCTTCTCGACCGTGCCGTTTTCCTTTTCGATGAAGCCCTTGACCGTGGCGGTCAGGGTATCGACTTCGGGTTCACCGAGATTCTGTTCGGCGATGAACAGAATCTCATACTGTCTTTGACTCACGTGTTTCTGATCTCCTTATGGATCAAGTGAAGAGAGCTGCTTTTGCGTTTCGCTACTTGCAGCAAGGAGTGTCTGTTTTTGGTGCGGCCGGCGATTCTACCCGAGATCGTCGATCAGGTTCGGGGGGCTATTCGGGCTGGCCCTTCGCCCCGTTGAAGTTGTTCATGGCCGCTTCCACCCCGAGTTCGACGATCGCGGAGATCGCGTCCGCGGCCCGCGAAACAATTTCCTGGACCCTCAGGACCTCGGAGTCGGTGAAGTCGGAGAGGACGTAGCCCGCGAGATCGAGGACGGGCTCGGAGGAGCCGATGCCGAAGCGAAGCCTTGCGAACTCCTCCGATCCGATCGATTCGATGATCGAGCGCAGACCGTTCTGGCCGCCGTGGGAACCGCGCGGCCGGATCCGGATCGATCCGAGCGGCAGGGCCACGTCGTCGGAGATGACGACCAGGCTCTCGGGTTCGACGTTGAAATGGCGAAGGGTCGCCTCCACCACCGGACCCGAGCGGTTCATGAAGCTCTGCGGCTTCACCAGGACCACCCGCTCGCCCGCGATCTCGGTCTTCACCGCCCAGGCGTCGTCGATGCGTTCGACCGCACCGAGCGGGAGCCTTTGCGCCAGTTCGTCGACCACCATGAACCCGGCGTTGTGCCGGGTTCGCCGGTACTTCTCGCCCGGATTTCCTAGGCCGACGATCAGGCGCATTGGCCGCCTATTTCTTGTCTTTCTTGACGTCCTTTCCTGCGGGAGCGGCGGGAGCCGCCGCCTTGCCAGGAGCAGCCTTCGCCGCGGCAGCGGCCTCGGCCTCGGTCGGAGCCTTGCCCTTCTTCGCGACCTCGGGTTCGGCGGCTGTGACCGCGCCCTCCGCGGGAGCGGCGACCGCTTCCTCTTCGTGCTTGGTGACGACCTGCGCCACCAGGAGGTCCCCGTCGGTCAGGGCCTTGACCTTGGGCGGCATCGGCACCGCGGACACCCGGACCTCGCCGTTGATCTCCATGGCGGAGATATCCACCACGAACTTCTTCGGGATATCGAGGGGCAGGCAGGAGACGAGGATTTCACGGGTGATGAACTCGAGCATGCCGCCGTGGGTCTTGACCCCGACCGGGATGCCCTGGAGTTCGACGTGAACCTTGACCTGAATCGGCTTGTCCAGCGCCACTTCGTAGAAGTCGGCGTGCAGGAACTCGGGCCGCACCGGGTGGACCTGGTAGTCCTTCAGGATGACCTTGCGCTTCTTGCCGTCCAGTTCGAGGTCGACGAGAGTGTTCTCGGCGGCGCCGGTCTTGAAGACCACGGCGAGCTCGCGCGGGGAGACGCTCACCGACACGTTCTCCTTGCCGGGAGCGTAAACCACGGCGGGGATCCGGCCACGGGCCCGGAGGCGCTTGGCTTCATTCTTTCCGCGCTGCGGGCGGGCTTCGGCGGTGACTACGATGTCTGACATGGCTTGCTGGTCTTCAAATCTTAGGGACGCAACCCCCGAAAGTCCCTTTTTTGGAGGGATTTCGGGGCGGCGTCAAATGAAGAGGCTCGTGACGGACGCTTCTTCGTGGATATTCTGGATGGCCTTGCCCATCAGCTCTCCGATGGGCAGAACGACAATCTTATCTGATTTTCTGTCCGGTCTCTCCTCGATGGAGTCCGTGACGATCAATTGGGAGATCCGGCTGGCATTGATGTTCTTGACCGCGTTCCCGGAAAGGACGGCGTGGGAGGCGGAGGCGAGGATCTTTCCCGCTCCCGCTTCGGTCAGGGCCTCCGCGACCTTGCACAGGGTCCCCGCGGTGTCGACGAGGTCGTCCACGATGAGGACGGTCTTTCCCGAGACGTCTCCGATGACGTTGTGCACCTCGGCCACGTTCGCGGTCTCCCGCCGCTTGTCCACGATGGCGAGGGTGGCGCCGAGACGCTTGGCGTAGGCCCGCGCGCGTTCGACACCACCCGCGTCGGGCGACACCACGCAGAGATCCTCGATGCCCATCTGGGCCACGTGGTCGATGATGACGGGCGCCGCGAAGAGATGGTCCACGGGCACGTCGAAGAAGCCCTGGATCTGGGAGGCGTGCAGGTCCATGGTGAGGACGCGGTTGCAGCCCGCGGTGGAGATGAGGTTCGCCACGAGCTTCGCCGAGATGGGGACGCGCGGGCGGTCCTTTCGGTCCTGGCGGGCGTAGCCGTAGTAGGGGATCACCGCGGTGATGCGGGCCGCACTCGCGCGCCGGAAGGCGTCGATCATGATGAGCAGTTCCATCAGGTGCTCGTTCACCGGGGTCGAGGTGGACTGGAGCACGAACACGTCCTTGCCGCGGACGTTCTCCTCGATCTGGAACCAGACCTCGCCGTCGAGGAACCTCGACAGGTGGGTCTTGCCGAGCGGCACCTTGAGGTATCGGGAGACCGATTCGCCCAAGGACCGGTTGGCGCTCCCAGTGAAGATCTTCATATCGTGGGGAGGTCGAACCATGGCGGCTGTTGTCCTTCAGGAATCTTCACGGGGGAATGGGGAGTCTTGAACTCTCTTTTGGCTGGGGCGGAAGGATTCGAACCTTCGAATGCGGGATTCAAAGTCCCGAGCCTTACCGCTTGGCGACGCCCCAGTGGGGAGAGGAGAGGGACGAAGCTTAGCGAAGAAGCGCCCGGAATCGTTTGTGCTAGCCTGCCTCGCCTTCATGGGACTGAGACGTCCGCGCTTCGCCGAGGCCGCGCTTCTTGTCTGCGGCACCGCCCTCGGTCTTTTGTGCCTCGAGGGCGCGGTGCGGTTGGCCGCGCCCGCGGCCCTGCGGCGAGGCGGCTATCCGGTGGTGCGGGGAGGCGCCTCTTTCCGTCCGGAGAACTCCGCGGGCTATCGCGACGTGGAGCACACGAAGAAGAAGCCTTTGGGCGTGCGTCGCGCGGTCTTCGTGGGGGACTCCTTCACCTACGGGGCGGGGGTGCTGTTCGACGACACCTGGGGGAGACGCGTGGCCCGGGGTCTTACCGAAGACCGCGGCGAGCCCTGGGAGGCCGTGGTTCTGTCCGTCCCGGGCATCGCGACGCCGAGGGAAGCCGAGATCGTGCGCGACGAGGCGTTCGCCTACGAACCAGACCTGCTCTTCCTGGGCTACGTCCTCAACGATGCGGAAGCGACGGGCGCGGCCGAGCAGCGGCGGGCCGACGAGTGGCGCGCGGAGACGAGCCGGCCCGAAGCCCGGCCCTCGTGGTGGCGCGGTTCGGCCCTGTTCAGCCTGGTCGCCCATCGATTGACCGCCACCCGGCAGAACCGGGCCCGGATCGCCAACTACCTGGCTCTCTATGAGGACGATCAGCCCGGATACCAGGCCGCGAAGAAGGGCTTGCGGGACATCGCCGCTCTCGCGCATGACCACAAGGTTCCGCTGATCGTGGCCGTGTTTCCGCTCTTTGGAAATCCGCTCGACCGCACGTACCCCTTCGAGTCGATCCACAAGAAGCTCGAGGAGGTCTGCCGTCCCCTCGGGGTCCTCTTCGTGGACCTGCTGCCCTACTACCGCGGCCTCGACTGGAAGCTCCTGGTCGTGGAAGGGGGCGCCGATGAGCACCCCAACGAAGTGGCGCACCGCATCGCCGCCGAGGCGGTGCTTCGCGTGGTGGACGGGCCCCGGAACCATGCCGCCCCGGAGCCGCCGCTTCCCTAGCAGGGTGCTGAAAAGCGCGAACAGCGCCACCCAAACCCTGCGCCCGCGCGAAAAGTCCAGGAAATAGCTGGAAGTGGATCCCGGCTTTGGCCCAAGGCCAGGCTGCGCGCTCGCCGGGATACGCAGGGTGCTGAAGTATTTCAGCACCCTGCTATTTCGAAGCGGCTCTGGTACGCGCGCCTCGAGAGGAACGAGCAGCGAACGCTCGCGATGCCGGCATCGCGAAGCTCCTGAATCGCCCCGGCCCGTTCGGCCGCGTCGCCGAACAACAGGAAGAAGGAGGAGCCGCTGCCGGACATGGCGGAAAGTACCGCTCCCGCGGACCGACCGGCCCGCCGAACCCGGCGCGCGACCTCGGCGAGCGCCGGGCTTTCATCGAGCGCGGCCCGCTCGAGATCGTTGCGAAGCGTGCCCGGCGAGAGAGACTTCCGGAGAAAGGAATCGATCCGGGACGGCGCCCCCGGTGGACCGCCCCTTTCCGCGAACCGTCTGAAGACCGAGGCGGTGGAGACCCCGCCCGGCCCGGGCACGAGCAGGACCTTCTGGTCCAGCCGCAGGTCGAGGGGATGGATGTCGTCTCCGCGACCCAGGCCGAGGGCCGGGCCGCCGAAGAGGAAGTAGGGAACATCGGCGCCCAGGGACTTGGCAGGCTCGATCAGTCCTTCAAGGCCCAGGCCCAGGTTCCACATCCGGTCCAGCGCTCGCAATACGGTGGCCGCGTTGCTGCTGCCCCCGCCGAGACCCCCGCCCACCGCGATCCGCTTGTGAATGACGATGGCGACGCCGCCCTTCCGGCCGGAGAGACGCTGCATCAGAGCCGCGGCGCGATGGGCCAGGTTCGTCTCGTCCAGTGGGACGCCCGGGTGATCGGAACGCACCGAGATGCCGCTTCGGGTCGGGGCGATCTCGATGATGTCGTGAAGGCTCAACGTGGCGAAGAGCGTCTTCAGCTCGTGGTAGCCGCTCGGCAGCCGTCCCGTCACCTCGAGCCCGAGGTTGATCTTGGCGAAGGAGCGGAAGCATCGCGCCTTCACCTTGTGAGCCCCAGTCGGTCGGACATTTCGCGGAGGGACCAGGCGCGGGCCCGCGGGGGGCCGAAGTCGAAAGCCTCGGGCCGGGGCGCCAGGACTTCCGGCTCGTCGAGGTCGAGGGTGAGGCGGGTGTCGTTCGATCCGCGGATCGTCACCTGCGCGGGGCGCGAGGCCTCGAATCGCCACGAGACCCCGAGCGATTCAGGCGGCGATCCGAGGATCGCGCCCACGAGGTCCCCGGGGGAAAGGTCGATTCCGAAAAGGCCGTTCATGACCCCGGGCGTGGCCGCACCCTCGAACATCGCATCGTCGCCCGGAAGGTCCGCCCGGAGCCTCCCGTCCTTCGCCACCAGGAGGAAGCGAAGGCCGGTTCCCGCCGGGATCTCGATGCGGAGGGAGTCCGGCCGGGCCACTCCGAAGACCACCCGCGCCGAGAACTTCCCCTTCGGCCCCGCGAGCGTGATCCGGCCCGCGGAGGAGAGGCCGTCCGTCTTCTCGAGGAGCGCCATCTCGTAAGGAGTGGCGATGCGCCCGCGGGTGGCGCACGCGCAAAGAGACATCGCGAGGAACGCCACGGCGCCCCGCCGGGTCAAGGCTTCTTCTGGGCGGCTCGCGACAGGTCCCGGATCTTGTTCTCCACCAGGGTCCGGTCGAGTTCGCCGTCCTCGTCCTCGCCTTCGAGGGAGAGACGCAGGTACTTCAAGGCCTCGGCGTGGTCGCCCTTCGCGGCCAGGATCAGTCCGAGGTGAGCGATCACCACCGCGTTCTTCTCCTGGGTCAGGATGGCCTTGCGGATCGCGATTTCGGCCTCGCCGTTGCGGCCCAGGCGATGAAGGGCCCAGGCCAGGCTGTCGAGATACGAGCCGTTCTCGGGATCGTCCGCGAGCGCCTTCTGGATGAAGGAAAGCGCCTCCTCCACCTTGACGTTGCGGTCCGCGTTCATGTAGCCCAGATAGTTGAGAGTGATTGCCGACTCCGGAGCGAGGGCGAGCGCGGCGCGGAAGGCCTTTTCGGCCTCCTCGTACTTCTTCTGCCGCTCGAGCACCGAGCCCAGGCTGAAGAGGGCGCGGACGTTCTTCGGGTCCTTCTCCGCCACCCGGGCGAAGAGTTCCTGGGCGCGCGGGAGGTTCTTTCCGCGCTGATAGAAGTCGGCGGCGGCCAGGGTGTCATTGGCTTCGTCCCTGGTCGCTTTGAGCAGGGCTTCCACCATGGCGGAAGCCCCTTTCTCATCGCCGGTTCCGCGCAGGGCGTAGGCCTCGAGGAACTTGAGATCGGCCTCGTCTTTGAAGGCGGGCTCCTGCTTCGCCGCTCTCACCTCGGCGAGAGCCTTGTCGAAAGCCTTCGCGGAGATGAGCGCATCGATCCGGTAGGTCACGAGAGACGCATCCTTCTCCTTGCCCGACTTCGCGGCCTCGCCGAAGGCATCGGCCGCTTCCTGGTACCGGCCGAGCCGTTGCCGGACCATGCCGGCGTGCGCCCAGAACACCCGGTTGTTCCGGGCGATGCTGTCCGCGTCCTCGTTGGAGGTGTTTCGGCGCAGGAGCGCGCTGAGCCTCGCGTCCGCTTGTTCCAGGGCGCCTTTCTGCTCGAGAAGAGTGACCACGAGGAACGCGGCCTTCAGGTCCTTGGGGTCGGAGGCGGCGAGACTCTCCGCGATCTCGAGCGCCTCGTCGACCCGGCCCAGTTCCTTGAGCGCCCGCGCCTTGAGGTCCAGGCCGAATCGGTTGCTCGCGTCCTCCTTGAGCATCTCGCCGGCGATCTCGAGAGCATCGGTTCCACGATGGGAGTCGATCAGGATCTCGCCGATCTTCAGCCGGGTGATGAGGTCCCTGGGGTCGAGCTTCGCCGCGGCCTCATAGCGCTTGAGCGCTTCTTCGGTCTTTCCGCCCTCCCGCTGGATGTCTCCCAGGACCTGCAGGACGCGCGCGTTTTGAGGATCGGCGGCGGCGGCGGTCTCCAGGGCCTCCACCGCTCCCTTGGTGTCGCCGGCATTGATCGACAGGTTGGCGACCTGCATGAAGGCGTCGATGTTCCGGGGGTCCGCGATGGAAAGCCGCTTCCAGGTATCGAGGGCCGCCTTGGCGTTGCGCAGCACCGAATAGAGCCGGGTCAGATCCCGCAGGGGCGCCGGGTCGGCCGGGTCCAGGGCCGAGGCCGCTTCATACTCCGAGACAGCCAATCGAAGCTCGGCTTCCCCGCCTCCGGATTGGCCATAGAACTGGTGCACCTGGCCCGCGAGACTGCGCAGGTCGGCCCGGTCCGGAGAGACCTTGACCGCCTGATTCACGGCCTGCACCGCGAGGCTGAAGCGGCCTTCGTCCATGTGGATGCGAGCCATCTCCGCATGGGCGTCGGCCGCCTTCGGGTCGGCCTTCAGCGTCTTTTGAAGGACCTTGAGGGCTTCGTCGTTCTGCCCCTGTTCCCGAAGCGAGAGGGCCTCGAGAAAGAGGCCATAGGCGGCGGACTGATTCGAAGTCGGGGGAGCCGCTTGGACCCACACCGCCAGCACCAACACGGAGAGAGGCATCATTGCCCCGAGATTGTGTCACGCGGCGCTCGCTTTGGAGAAGAAAGCGAGGGATGAGGCCTGAGGCGCGCCAACCCGCCCCAGGCCTCGGGCCGGATGGACGGCTAGGTGGCGTTCCGGTCCCGGAGCCGGTGCTGATCGCGCAGGGCTGTCTTCAACCGCCGCAGCGCTTCGACCCCCCCGTCGCCGGCCCGCAGGAGGTCCCAGAACTGACGCTCGCCGCTCTCGCCCCACGACCGGGCCGGCACGGTCACGCTCGGCTCCCCCTTCTCCGTGCGCCAGAGCGTGAAACCGGTCAGTTTCAGTCCGGCGAGAAGGCCGTCCTCGGCATCGAAGAAGATCTCTGCTTCGCTGATGAGGTTCCTGGGCCCATTGGGCCTGTCGACGAATTCGATACGCATTCTTTTCTCTCTCCTTTTTTGCGGCTTGGTGGCTTGATCCCAAGGGGCGCCACAACAGGACTGAACCCCTGGCGGGTTCAAGGCCTCGGGAGAGAGACGACCGCGGGCGATGATGGTCCTGCTTGTTCCAGGACCACCGTGACCCTAAGCCCTGGGTCCGCAGGACGGGGTCCAGGGGATGACACGAAACTTGCCCCGAACCGAGAGATCGGTCTATAACCCTGAGCGAATGCAAGAGTCGTTCCAGGAAAAGCGCAGGGCGAGCGCGCTCCGATCCAATCCCACGTGGATCCTGAGGGCTCTTGCCCTGGTGGTCGTCATCGGGGTCGCGGTCGCGGTCCTTCAGGCCCTGCGAAAGCCGGGGCCGAAACCCGCCCCGGGCCCTTCCGACACGGCGCAGGCGACCCTCGCGGCATCCCCCGGCGCCGCCCCGGGCTACGCCCCGACCGATCCCAAGGCGGACAAGCTGGAATCCCTGGTGTTCGAATCGTTCAGCGCCTCCGGGAAGAAGGGCGTCGAGCTCGAGGCCAGGGGCTCGTCGGGAAAGGAGGCCGAGCGGCGCTTCCTCGATACGGTCAAGGCGCGGATTCCCTTCACTTCCCAGGGCCGGCAGGCCAGCATGGAAATCGTGGCCGACCACGCCCAGCATGTCGCGAGCCGTCCTTCCGCCCTCTTCCAGGGCCACGTGAAGATGACCACGGACGACGGCTTCGTCCTGGAGACGGACGAACTCTTCTATGACGGACGCGACGGTCTCGCCCAGAGCGAGCGCAAGGTCCGCTGGCACCGCAAGGACATCTCCGGCGAGGCGGTGGGCATGCTCTACGAGGGCTGGAGCGATTCGATCACCTTCTTCAAGGACGTCAAGATCCGCCTTCGCGATCCCGACGATGCGCCCGCCGACATCGAGGCCGACGCCGGGTGCCTTTCCCGCGAGCAGAACGCCTTGTTCCTCGAAGGAGACGTGCGGGTCACGCAGGGGGCCAACCGGACCCGGTCGGGCTCGCTGGAACTGCATTTCGGCGCGGATCACGCCATCTATCGCGCCCTGTTTCGCGACGGCTTCGAACTGGTGGCCCAGGGCGACACCGCCGCCCTCGGCTTCTCCTTCCCCCGGGCAGTCGGCCGCAAGATCATCCGAGGCCGAAGGCTCGACATGACCTTCGGGAACGGCCGCGTGCTCGAGGAAGTGTCGGCGGGGCCCGAGGGCCTCATGATCGTGGAGGCCGGCCCGGGCGAACTGCCCGAACGGCGGGAGATCCGCGGCGATGCCCTCGTCTTCAAGTTCGGACCCGGCGGAAAACTGAGGGAATACCAGGGCAACTTCAACACCAGCGTCCGGTTCATTCCGCTCAGTCCCGCCGCGGGCGAGGCCCGGTCCATCTCGGCCACCTACTTCTTCGCCAAGCTCGATCCGCAGACCGGGGAGGCGGAGACCATCACCTTCGACGAGAACGTGCTCTTCGAGAAGAAGAACCAGCGCGGCAAGGGCAACAAGGCCGAGTTCTCGGAGAAGACCGCGCGCATGGTCGTGTCCGGGGGAGCCTCTTTCGACGACACCCTCACCAAGGTGTCCCTGGTTTCCTCGGCCATCGACATCGATACGCGAAGCGGCTCCTTTCGAGCCTGGGGAGGCGTGCGGCACACCCAGAAGGGCGGCATCCCGGGGGCCCCCTTCGGCACCGCGGGTTCGGACCTCCTCGCCACCTCCCGCCAGGTGATCTACGAGGCGCCGCTCAAGAGGACCCAGTATCTCGATCGGGTGGTGCTCCGCGCGGGCGACGATGAGATGCGCGCGCTCACCATCGAAACCGTGGAATCACCCCAGGGCGCCAGGATCATGGCGGATACCGATGTCGAGATCCTGGTGGCCGGAGGCGCTCTCGGCGCGGGCCTCGACGCCCGGGCCGCGAAGATGACCTACACCCCCGCGGATCGCCGGTTCGCCTTCCTGGGCGCCGCGTCGGTGAAGCAGCGGGATTTCGAAACCCGGGCCCCGGAGATCCTGGTCGGCCTCGGCCCCGCGGGCGGCTTCGAGATCAAGAGCCTGGAGGCGCAGGGAGGCCTCGTGACCATCAAGGCCATGGAACGAACCGCCGAAGGCGCTCACCTTCTATACACTCCGAAGGACGGCCGGGTGGCCATGACCGGATCGCCGGTCAAACTCGAGGCCCAGGGACGACGGGTCCAGGGGAAATCCGTGGTCTTCTTCACCTCGGGAGATCAGGTCGAGGTGGTGGGGGAAGAAGGGCGAACCGAAACCGTGCTTCAGAGAAAGATCATCAAGCCGTGAGCGCGCCTCAGATAACCCTCCGCGGGGAGGGTCTCACCAAGGCCTACGGCTCCCGGGTGGTGGTGCGGGACGTCAACATCGAGATCTCCACCGGGGAAGTGGTGGGCCTGCTCGGCCCCAACGGCGCGGGAAAGACCACCACCTTCTACATGGTCGTGGGCCTCACCAAGCCGCGTTCGGGCTCGGTGTTCCTCGGCCGCGACGACATCACGAGCCTGCCCATGTACCTCCGCGCGCGCGCGGGCATCGGCTACCTGCCCCAGGAGACGAGCGTCTTCCGGAAGCTCACCACCGAGGAGAACGTCCTTGCCGTCCTCGAGACCCTGGGCTACTCCCTGCGCGAGCAGAAGACGCGCGCCCGCGAACTTCTGCACGAGCTCGGCATCGCCGGACTCGCGCAGCAGCGCGCCGACACCCTCTCGGGCGGCGAGCGCCGCCGCCTCGAGATCTGCCGGGCCCTTGCCGCCTCGCCCCTCTTCATCCTTCTCGACGAGCCCTTCGCGGGCATCGACCCCATCGCGGTCGCCGACATCCAGAGAATCATCGAGTACCTCAAGAAGCGGGGCCTCGGGATCCTGATCACCGACCACAACGTCCGCGAGACCCTCCGCATCACCGATCGCGCGTACATCATCCGCGAGGGCGAGGTCTTCCGGGCGGGCACGCCGCGCGCGCTCGCCACCGACCCCGAGGTGCGGCGCGTCTACCTCGGCGATGATTTCGACCTCATGCTTCCCGAGACCAGGGCCTAGGCGATGGCCCTTCAGCAGCGTCTGTCCCTTTCGCCCAGGCTGTCGCAGCGCCTCGTGCTCACGCCCGCGATGCAGCAGGCGATCAAGCTCCTGCCCCTCACCACCCTGGAGCTCGCGGACGTCATCAACCAGGAGATGATCGAAAACCCGCTCCTCGAGGAGATTCCCGAGGACGAACTGGCCGGGCCCGCGCCCGAGACGGACAGCGAAGGCGCGGATGGTTCTTCCGGCGCGGAGGCGGAGTTCGACGCCGATATCGGCGGCGTCGACCTGAGCGCCGAGTCCGTGGACCTCGCCCCCGAAGTCGCGCCCGCCGAGCCGCAGCTCGAGGCCGCGACCGAGCCCGTCCCCGCGGAGCAGACCGCCCTCCAGGACTCGGACATCGACAAGCTCTTCGAGAACGTGGTCGATGACATCGGCGTCCGCGACATGGCGCAGAGCGACCCGGATTCCGAGTACTCGATCGAGAATCGCCTCTCCACCACCATCGACCTGCGCGACCACCTGATGGCCCAGTTGCGCCACGATGCCTCGCCCGGCCTGGTGCGGGACCTCGGCGAAGCCATCATCCAGAATCTCGACGATGACGGGTATCTGCGCACCCACGACCCCTCCTGCGAGGCGAGCGACCACGCGGCCTGCGGCAAGATCGTGCCCACCACCCTCGATGAAATCTGCGTGGCCATGGGCCTCGACCCCGAGGCCCATCGGCGGGACGCCGAGAAGGCCCTGGCCCTCGTCCAGACCTTCGACCCGGCGGGGGTGGGCGCGCGCGATCTGCGCGAGTGCCTGCTCATCCAGCTCCGGTTCTTCGGCTTCGGCGACACCCCGGCCGCGACCATCGTCGAGTCCCACATGCGCGCGCTGGAGATGCGCGACGTGGCCGGCCTGGTGCGCGTCCTCGGAAAGCCCGAGGCCGAGGTGCTCGACTGGCTGGATCTGATCGAGGGGCTCGACCCGCGCCCGGGCAGCACGCTTTCCGCCAAGCCGCCGTCCTACGTGGTGCCGGACGTGATGATCTTCAAGAAGGACGGTCAGTTCGTGGTGGAGCTGAACGACGATTCCCTTCCGAGACTCCGCATTTCCTCGAGCTACCGGCAGTTCCTGAACGCGGGGTCGCCCGCGGACGACGAAGCGAAGACGTATGTCCGCGACAAGATGAGGAGCGCGCTCTTTCTGATCAAGAGCGTCGACCAGAGGCAGCGCACCCTCTACAAGGTCGCCGATTCCATCGTCCGGCGCCAGGAGGGGTTCTTCGAGCACGGCACCGCGGCCCTGAAGCCCATGGTGCTCCGCGACGTGGCCGACGACATCTCGATGCACGAGTCCACGGTCTCG
>DAORUA010000074.1:0-12566 GCA_035432945.1 Vicinamibacteria bacterium
TCCTGCTCGCCATCAACGACGTCTACCGGATCGAGGGCCTGCAGGAAGGGACGATTGGCGGCCTCGCGCGCGTGCGCGCGCTGAGGAAGGAACTGGAGCGCGAGGCCCCGGACCTGCTCATGCTGCACGGGGGCGATTTCCTTTTCCCCTCCTTCGCGAGCCGCATGTACGCGGGCGCGCAGATGATCTCGGTCCTGAACGACCTCGACGGGGATAGCGCGGCTTTCGATCCGCGCATGTTCGCGACCCTGGGCAATCACGAGTTCGATCAAAGGCGCCTCTCGATTCGAAGATCCTGACCGACCGGATCGAAGAGTCGCAGTTCCGGTGGCTCGCGGGGAACATCAACTTCGCGAACGGCCCGCACGGCAAACCCCTGGTGGCCTCGAAGAATCTTTCCCGCACCGCCCTCGTGGAGAGCGGCGGGATCCGGATCGGCCTCTTCGGGCTCACCATCCCCACCCTCGGCGTGGAGTACATCAAGGACTTCGCCGGAGAACAGGCCACCGCCCGTGAACTGATCGCGGAACTTCGCGCCCGGAAGGCGGAGGTCATCGTGGGCCTCACCCACCTGAACGCCTACGAGGACCGGCGGCTGATGGAGGCCCTGGGCGAGGGTGGGCCCGACCTCGTGATCGGGGGGCATGAGCACGAGCCGGTGAAGATCCAGGTTCGCGGCCGGTGGATCCTGAAGGCGGACGCGGGGGCCCGGACCGCGACCATCGTCCGCCTGACCCGGAAGGCCGATGGGTCCGTGGTCGTGGCCTCGGAACTGCGTCCGCTCGGGGGCGATTCGCCCGCGCCGGATCCCCAGGTCAAGAGCCTCGTCGACGAGTGGCAGAGCCTCCAGGAGCGGGAGTTCTGCGCGGCGGCGAAGGCCGGCCCCGACTGCCTTCTCGAGCGCTATGGGCACTCGCAGACGGAACTCGAGGCCGAGGAAACCAAGATCCGCGGCCGCGAGACCTCGCTCGGAAACTGGGTGGCCGACCGCATGCTCGAGGCCTTCCGGCCTTGCGGGGCCCAGGTGGCGTTCATGAACTCGGGCGGCCTGCGCATCAACGGGGACCTGCCCGCGGGCGGCACGATCATAAGGCGTCACCTCGAGGAACTCATTGCCTACAAGACGCCGCTCCACCTGCTGAAGCTCGATGGCGCGACCCTGCTGAAGGCGGCGGAGCAGTCGGTCCGCGGATGGCCGGGGAGCGGCACCTGGCTGCAGGTCGCCGGCTTCGCCTTCCGCCACGACACCCTCAACCGCTCCGCCTCCGGCCTCACCTGGATCGGCTCCTCGAAGCCTCGGCCGGTGGCCCTCGGAGACGAAGTCCTGGCCGTGGCCGCCGACTATCTGATCAACCCCGACATCGGCGATCAGGACGGGTATCTGATGCTGAACCGCGGCCAGGTGGTCGAAGGGTGCGCGGCGAACGGCCAGGACCTGAAGGACCTGCTCATCAGGGACATCAAGGCCGCCGAGCCCGCGGGGATCGCTCCCCGGGTGGAAGGCCGGATCTGTCAGGGAAGACCGGGCGCTCCCTGTCTCGCCGTCGACCGATAGCGGCGCATGGTTCAAAGAGACCATGGATGCTCCCTGTTCGGGGGCGTAAAAAGGACCTGATAGTCTCTGTTCATAGCCTCTCCTCGCCGAGAGGAACCGAAAGGCGGCGCGTGTGACTACGGAAACCGACAACGAGACGTGGGCCCGGACCCACCAGGCCTGCTTCGAACTGACCCCGCTGGTCGAGATGCGTGGTGCGCAGCGGATCCAGGTCGGCTTCAATGTCGATCTCTACGCTCGCTTCCCCATGGACAAGGAGCGGGGCGAAGCGCGTACGCAGGCGGCGGTGGAGATCTGGACGCACCTGAGGACCATGCTGGAGACGGCGGCCCAGGGCGGCAAGGGAGACGCCCGCATGGAGGTCGAGCAGATGCGGCCGGGCGCGGTCATGCGGCAGGAAAACAAGCTGGAGCCGGAGGTCAACCTGCGCGGGCGTGTCTTTCACGCGGATTACTTCTCGGCGGTGACCGAAGAGGAACGCGCTCGCCTGCCCTCGTTCGAGGAGAGGCTCAGGGCGCTGGGGCTCAGGGTGAAGAGCTGGTAGGTCCCTAGGCCGGAAGCTCGATCACGAAGCGCGCGCCGCGAGGGAGGTTGTCCTCGACCCGGATCTCGCCGCCGTGGTCCTCGACGATGCGGCGTGCGATGGCGAGGCCGAGGCCGCTGCCCTTCTTCTTGGTCGAGAAGTTCGGCGCGAAGATGGTCTCGCGGCTCGCGGGAGGAATGCCCGGTCCCGAATCGGCCACGGTGAGGGTCGCGCGCCGGCTGGTCGGATCGAAGGCGGTCCCGATCTCGATGGATCCCTTCTCGCCGAGGGCGGCGATGGCGTTGTCGACCAGGTTGATGATCACTCGCTTGACCTGGGGGCCGTCGAGGCGGAGCAGGGGCAGTTCGGGATCGAGTTTCCGCTCGAGGGACACCTGGGGGTACGCGGTCTCGTAGAGAGCCAGGGCGGCTTCGACCACCGCGTTCAACGAGCCTTCGACCGGCCGGGAAGGCGGAAGGCGGGCGAACTGGGCGAACTCGTCGACCAGGTGCTGGAGCGCATCCACTTCCGACACGATGGCGTCGATCGATTCGGAGAGGACGCGGTCGAAGTCGGTGGCGCCCTTCAGGTGAGCCTTGCGCACGCGCTGGGCGGACAGCTTGATGGGGGTGAGCGGATTCTTGATCTCGTGGGCGAGTTTCCGCGCCACCTCCCCCCAGGCCGCCACCTTCTGGGCCTGCATGAGCGGGGTCACGTCCTCGAGCACGATGACCGCGCCCGGCGGCCCCTGGCCGGGGGTCACGAAGGGCGCCACCCGGAACCGCACCTCGCGCCGGCCCCGCGCGCCGAACAAGGCGAGGTCGCGTTCGAAGTGGGTGGATCGTCCCTCGAGGACGCGCGCGATGGAGCGGGTCACTTCGCCCGCCAGCTCCTGGGGGACGAGCGCGCCGAGGGGTGACTCCACGATGCGCGTGGGGTCGCCGCCGAGAAGGCGCGAGGCCGCCGAGTTCACGCGCTTCACCTTCTGCTCGCCGTCCACCACGAGCACGCCGGTGCCGATGGTCTCGAGCACGGTCTCCATCAGCCGCCGGCGCTCGTCGATCTCGAGGTTCTTCCGGGTGAGATCGGAGCGGGAGAACTCCACTTCCTCTTCCGAGCGGGCCAGGCGTTCGGACATCAGGTTGAAGGACTGGATGAGCTTCACGAACTCCTCGTCGGTCTCGTCCTTCTCGACCCTCACCCCGCGTTCTCCCGCGGCGATGCGCTCCGCGGCGAGGGCCACGTTCCGTACCGGACGCGCGAATCGCCGGGCGAGAACGAAGGGGAGCCAGGACGCGCCCACCAGGGTCAGCAGGGCGGGGAACAGGAAGAGCGAGATGTACAGCGAAGAGATGGGGCCGCGCGCGGCCCGGAGCTTCTCGAAGGTGTTGAGGCGCTTGTCGAGGTTCTCGGTGAGGGCGCGCTGGTCGACGCTCGCCGCCAGGCCCACGATCACCACGTGGCCTGCGGCATCCGGGATCATGCGCGCGGCGAGCCTCAGGTCCTCGCCTTCCTTCTTGGCCGAGAGCTCGGCGAGCCTTCCCGCCCGCGCTTCCGCGGCGAGACTCTTGATCTCGCTCGGGAGAAGGGGAGAGCGGCCGTAGGTGGCCTCGATCTCGTTCTTCGCGTTCAGGACCAGGAGGAGATCGGTGTCCACGGGAAGCCCGAGGCCCTGGGAGGCGAGCGGCGACTTCGGATCCTTGATGTGTCTGCGGCTCAGTTCGGAGGCGGCCGATGAGGCAAGCGCCCGCACCGCCCGCACGCGCTCCTCCTCGACCCTCACCGCCACCGCCTGCGCCGCCCCCGCGACCCCCGCGGCGTCGAAACTGAGCCAGCGCGAGGTGGAGTCCTGGATGAGCGAGCCGCCCACGCCGATCAGGACGAGGGCGGGCAGCATGCCCATGACCAGAAGGGCCAGGACCAGACGCAGGCGCAGGCGGGATCCCACCACGCCGCGTCTCGAATCGAGGAGGGCGCGCACGAGATTGCGGCCCAGGACGAAGAGCGCGACCAGCAGCAGGGTGAGGTTGACCACGGACAGGCCGAACAGGAGGGCCGAGGCCAGGAAATCCGTGCCGATGTCGGGACTGCGCTTCGCCACCACCATCAGGCCGATGGACGTGATCGCGAGGATCACGAACAGGACGGCGGAGAGGGGCAGGTTGTTCTTGAGCGGTGGACGCTCGATCATGGAGAGGTCATTGTAGTCCGGCGAATCATGTTAAAAAGCTCGGTCATGCCCAAGAGGGGACCCATGCGGTGGATTGGCTCCGGGCTGTTGCTGGCCCTTCCCTTCCTCGCGTCGGGGCGGGTTTGGGGCGCCCCTCCCCAGGCCTCCCCCACGCCTGCCGCCGAGCCGGTCGCGCGGCCCCCGCTCATCCTCGGGGTCGCGGTCGACGAAGCCGGAATCGGCGAGGCCGACCTGCAGCGCAGCCAGGAACTCGTCCTGGCCCTCCTCGAAGCCCTGCCCCCGGGGTCCCGGATGATGCTGGCCTCGTTCAGCGGGGAAAAGAGAATCGCTCTTCCTCCCACCGTGGAACGAACCGCGGTGGCCGCGGCCTTCGCCGAATTCAAAGCGGGAACCTCGGGCGTGGCCCTGCCCGATGGTCTCTTCGACATGGTCGGATACCTCGGGAGCCAGGAGGCGGATTCAAGGGCGCTGCTGCTGGTGTCGGCCGGAAGGGTGAGAGAGGGCGATCTCCAGTTCGAAGACCCCCTCAACGCGGCGGTGTCCAGGCGCATCCCCATCTTCGCCCTCGCCATCGGACAGGGCGACGGCAAGCTGCTGCGCCGGATCACCAAGATCACCGGCGGCGAATACGTGAGGCTGGAGGTGGCCGACGCATCCATGCTCGCGCATTCGCTGAGCCCGGGGGCGCAGTCGGAGGGCCCCGCCCCTTCGCGCCCCGAGGGAACGCCCGCGCCCCGGCCGGAATCCCGCACCTCGGCCGGACTTCTCGGAGCGGCCGCGGTCTTCTTCTCGCTCGGCGGCCTCCTGATGCTCGGGATCGTCTTCCTGCTCATCCGGCGCCTGGCCGCTCCCGATCCCGGGAAGGCGGCCCCCGCTCCCCCCGTCCCCGCTCGAAGCGCGGCTCCGCCCGCGCCGGCCGAGGAAGTGATCTCGCACGAGGAGGACGAGCCGGTTCTCGAGAAGACGCTGGTGGTGAACGCGAATCCCATCCTCCGCGCCTTGTCCGGGCCGGGCGCGGGGAAGAACTTCCCCCTGTCCGCCACCGGCCAGACCTCGATCGGCCGCTCCCGTCGCAACGACATCGTGGTTCCCGAGGACGCGGCCTCCGCCCAGCACTGCCGGATCGATCGCGAGGGAGATTCCTACGTCCTGCACGACCTCGGCGCCACCAACGGGACCTTCGTGAACGGGGCCCGGACCGAGCGGGCGGTCCTGCAGCACGGCGACCGGGTGAAGGTGGCCGGCACCGTGTTCACGGTGAGCCTCTTCGGCGACCGGGACTGAGGGCGAGCGTCAGTCCGCGAGGGCTTTGAGCGCCTTAGGAGCGAGGAAGAAGACGAGTCTTCCCTCGCCCTCTTCCGCGGCCCGGTCGAACTCGATCAGCGCGACCCCGCCCTTCTTGAAGGCGAAGGCCGAGGGGTGCGCGGCTCCCAGCCACTCCGCCGTCCAATCCGAGACGTGCGGTTCGTGTCCCACCGCGGCCACCGTGCTGTCCTTCGGCAGGCGGGTGAGCGCCGCCTCGAACTCTTCCCGCGAGCCGCTTCCAAGCGCTTCCACCTCCTGGAGGGCGACACCCGGCCAGTGCTTCGCGAGAATCTCCGCGGTCTGCTTGGCCCGGAGCAGGGGCGAGGTCCAGACCACGTCCGCGGTGACCATGGCGGCCACCGCCCGCGCCGATTTCCGGAAGCGGCTGGCGCCCTCCTCGGTAAGCGGGCGCACGTGGTCCGAGATGCCGGGAGTTTCGCGGTCCACGGCGATGGCATGCCGAACCAGGAGCACCTTCATGACTGCCCTGCCACGCTATCACGAGCCGGTTTCGGAGAATCGGAACGTGGAGACGCCCGCCCGGTGCCCGTCCGGATCGCGGACGTAGAGGGTCGAGGCCGTGCGGTCCGTGACTTCGACGCCGAGGGCCTTGAACCGCTCCTCCGCCGCCGCGAGGTCCGCGGTCTCGAAGATAAGCACGTGGCCCGAGCCCGCGGGAGAGCCGCCGCCCCGCAGGGAATGCTCCAGCATGAGCACGATCTCGCCCGCGCCGAGCCACACCGCGCGAAGCCCCTCGCCGGAGTCCACCCGCCGGATCTCCCGAAGGCCGAAGGCCTGCTCGTAGAACCGCGCGGAGAGAGCGCAGTCCTTCACTCGAAGCGCGATGTGGTGGATGCCGGACATCGTGGGTGAGGCTATCCCAAAGGCCGTCCGCTCCGGTCTGCCAGAATCGAGGCCATGAGCGAGAGCGCCGCGCCCGGACCGGCGAACCGTCTGGTCCACTCCACGTCGCCGTACCTGCTGCAGCACGCCCACAACCCGGTGGACTGGTATCCCTGGGGCGAGGAGGCGCTCGCGCGGGCCCGCGACGAAGATCGTCCCATCCTGCTTTCCATCGGCTATTCGTCGTGCCACTGGTGCCACGTGATGGAGCGGGAGTCGTTCGAGAACGCGGCCATCGCCGCGCTCATGAACGCGAACTTCGTCTGCATCAAGGTGGATCGCGAGGAGCGTCCCGACCTCGACGACATCTACATGGCCGCGACCCTCGCCATGAACCGCGGGCAGGGCGGCTGGCCCATGACCGTCTTCCTGACTCCGAAGCAGGAACCCTTCTTCGCGGGCACGTACTTCCCGCCCGAGGACCGCTACGGCCGCCCCGGTTTCCCGACCCTGCTCGAGCGCATCGGTCAGATCTGGCGCGAAGACCGGGCGGGCATCGCCGAGCAGGCCGCCAAGGTCGCGGAGTTCCTGCGCGGGAACGCCGAGGCCCGGCTCGAGGGCGACCCTTCGGCCGAGTCCTGGGACGCCTTCGAGGAACAGTGCGGGTCGGAGTTCGACTCGCGCTTCGGCGGCTTCGGTTCGGCGCCCAAGTTTCCGCCGCATCAGGCCCTCCTCGTTCTGCTGCGCCACGGACAGGAAGACGCGGACAGCCGCCCGCGCTTCATGGCCACGACCACGCTTGACGCCATGGCCGCGGGCGGCATCTACGACCACGTGGGCGGAGGCTTTGCGCGGTATTCGACGGACCGCGAGTGGCTGGTCCCGCATTTCGAGAAGATGCTCTACGACAACGCCCAGCTCGCCCGCGCCTACACCGAGGCCTTCCAGGTCACCGGGCGGAGCGACTACAGCCGGGTCGCTCGCGAGACCCTCGACTACGTCCTGCGCGAGATGACGTCGCCTCAAGGCGGCTTCTATTCCGCGACCGATGCGGACTCGGAAGGTGTGGAGGGAAAGTTCTTCGTCTGGACGAAGGCGGAAGTCGAGGCGCTCCTCGGAGCCGGGCCCGAGACGGCGGCCTTCTGCGACTACTACGACGTCACGGAGTCCGGCAACTGGGAAGGCCACGCGATTCTCAACACCCGCTTTTCCCGCGAAGACGTCGCGAAGCGGCACAAGCTGACCGCGGAGGCGCTCGACGCGATCATCGCGAAGGGGCGCTGCCTGCTCTACGGCGCCCGGTCGAAGCGCGTGCCCCCCGCTCTCGACGACAAGGCCCTGACCGCATGGAACGGCCTCATGATCGGCGCGATGGCGGAAGCCGGCCGCGTCTTCCGCGAGCCCCGCTACCTGGAAGCGGCCCGGCGCGCCGCGACGTTCCTTTGGGAAGCGCATCGCCGCGACGGCCGTCTTCTCCGATCGTCCCGCGAGGGTGCCGCCCAGGGCGAGGCCTTCCTCGAGGACTACGCGTTTCTCGCGAACGCGCTCGTCGACCTTTCCGAGGCCGGGAGCGCCGACCGCGCGGTCTGGCTGGATCGCGCCCGCGAACTCGCCGAGTCGATCCTCGATCTCTTCGCTTCGAAGGACGGCGGTTTCTACTCGACCTCGCGCTTCAACGAAACGCTGCTGATGCGGCATCGCGAAGGTCACGATGGCGCGACGCCGTCGGCGAACGCCTGCGCGGCCCTGGCCCTCGCCCGCCTCGGCGTTCACTTCGACCGGGGATCCTTTCGCGATGCGGCGTCGAGGGCCATTCGCGCCTACGGCATCGCGGTGGAGAAGCAGCCTCGCGCCTTCCCGACGTCCCTCCTGGTTCTCGACTTCCTGCGCCACGGGCCGACCGAGATCGCTCTCGTGGGCGATCCCGCCGACGAGCGGACGAAGGCGCTCGACCAGGTCCTTGCCGCCACGTTCCTCGGTCGCCGCGTGATCGCGCGAGGCGACGGGTCACCGTCGACCCAGCCCCTCCTGCGCGGCAAGGGCCTCGTAAGCGGATCTCCCGCCGTTTACATCTGCCGCAACTACGCCTGCGAAGCGCCGATCACGGACCCGGGGGTACTGAGGACGAGCTTGACGGCTACAGGTACCAACGCTCCTTCTTCTTAGCCTCGTCGTACCCCGCCCGCGCCGCCTTGACCGGCTCGCTGGTCGTGACCTCCGCGGGCGGCACGTCCCACCACGACTCGTAGCCGCCGACCTTCACCGACGGATCCGTGTGGGTCACGATGACCGTGGTCTCGTCCGCGGCCTGGGCGGCCTGGAGCGCGGCGCGCAGGTCGGCCAGGGTATCGGCGGTCTGGACCTTCACCCCGAGGCTTCGCGCGTTCGCCGCGAAGTCCACCTCGACCTGGCGGGTGGAGAGAGCGCCGCCCGCGTCCCGGTACCGGAGCTGGGTGCCGAAACCCGCGGCGCCGAGCGACGCCGACAGACTCCCGATGGAACCGTAGCCGCCGTTGTCGATGAGGACCACGATGAGCTTCACGCCTTCCTGCCTCGCGGTCACGATCTCGGACGACATCATGAGCCACGAACCGTCGCCCACCATCACGAAGATCTCGCGATCGGGCGCCGCCATCTTCACCCCCATGCCCCCCGCGACCTCGTAGCCCATGCAGGAGTAGCCGTACTCCATGTGATAGCTCTTCGGATGGCGCGAGCGCCACAGCTTGTGCAGGTCGCCGGGCAGGCTTCCCGCCGCATTCACCACGATGCCGCGCTCGCCCGCGGCCTGGTTGATAGCACCCACCACTTCACCCTGACTGGGACGCCCGGGATTCGCGAGGGCGTAGATCCTTTCCACTTCCTTGTCCCAGTCGCGATTCGCCTGGCCCGCCCGCTCGCGCCATTCGGCGGGCGCCTGATGGCCGGCGAGGGCCTCGCCGAGGGCCGTAAGCGCTTCGCGCGCGTCCGCCACCAGAGCCACCCCGCCGTGCTTGAAGGCGTCGAACTCGCCCACGTTGATGTTGACGAAGCGGACGCCCGGATTCTGGAACGCGGTCTTCGACGCGGTCGTGAAGTCGGAGTAGCGCGTGCCGATGCCGATGACGAGGTCCGCCTCGCGCGCGAGGACGTTCGCTCCCTTCGTCCCGGTCGCGCCGATGGCGCCCAGCGACAGCGGGTGATCGAAGGGCAGGGATCCTTTTCCGGCTTGCGTCTCCGCCACCGGAATTCCCGTGGCGGTGGCGAAGCGAGCCAGGGCCGCGGAGGCTTCCGAATACAGGACGCCGCCGCCCGCGACCATGAGCGGATGCTTTGCCCCGCCGATCAGGCCGACCGCGCGGCTGAGCGCCTCCGCGTCGGGGCGCGGCCTGCGGATTTCCCAGACCCGGGGCTCGAACAGCGCCTCCGGAAAGTCCCACGCCTCGCTCTGCACGTCTTCGGGGAGGCAAAGGGTCACGGCCCCGGTATCGGCGACACTCGTGAGGACCCGCATGGCTTCGAGCGCCGAGGTCACGAGCTGCTCGGGCCGGTTGATGCGATCCCAGTAGCGCGAGACCGGCCGGAAGGCGTCATTCACCGAAACGTCCTGTGAAGCGGGCGACTCGAGCTGCTGCAGGACCGGGGCGACCTGGCGCGTGGCGAAGATGTCGCCGGGGAGGAGGAGGACGGGCACGCGGTTGATGGTGGCCCCGGAAGCGCCCGTGATCATGTTGGTGGCGCCCGGCCCGATGGAACTCGTGCAGGCGAGCGTCTGGAGCCGGTTCGACATCTTCGCGAAGGCGGCGGCGGTGTGGACGAGGGCCTGTTCGTTACGGCCCGGGATGTAGGGCAGGTCGTTGCCCGCGGCCTGGAGCGCTTCGCCGAGACCGGCCACGTTGCCGTGGCCGAAGATGCCGAGCACTTTCGGGATGAAGCGTCGCGTGACTCCGTCGCGGCGGGTGTGCTGATTGATGAGGAAGCGGACGAGGGCCTGCGCGGTGGTGAGTCGGCGGGTTTTCATGGGGCTCACTCCTCGCGCTCCGTGGCGCTGGTCATGGGGACGCGGGGATCCGTGGGCTGGTTCTTCCATGAGTCGCGGATCCAGTGGTGCTTCGGGTCGTCGCAGAATGTCATCGAGCGCCCGGGGGCGGGACCCGCGAGAACGTTGAGGTACCAGAGCGGCCGCTCGGGCGGCGCGATCGACGGCCCGTGGTAGCCGCGGGGCACCAGGAAGATGTCGCCGTCGCGCACGGTGGAGGTCACATCGAAAGCGCCGTCGGCGGCGTAGGTCTTGTGGACGCCGAAGCTCGCTTCGCCCTCGAGGCGGAAGTAGTAGATCTCCTCGAGGATGGCTTCGCCCGGCCGGGCTTCGTCGTGCTTGTGGGGCGGGTACGACGACCAGTTGCCCGCGGGGGTGAGCACCTCGACCGCGCTCAATCGATCCGTCTCGAACGCGCCGGGCGCGCAGAAGTTGTTGAGCTGGCGGGTGGCGCTGCCCGCGCCGCGGATCTCCACCGGCACCTTTTCCGCGGGGCCGTAAGCGGGCTTCAGCCGCTTCCGGGCGCGCGCGCTGGGCAGGGCGAACTCGGCCCCGTTCGCCGAGGTCAGGGTGAACCTCGCGTCCCTCGGGACGTAGGCGAAATCGGTGACCCGCGAGAACACGGAACGGCGGCCCTGCAGGTCGAAGGTGACGCCGTCGCACTGGACCCGGCCGCCGCCCTTGAGCGGGACCACCGCCATCTCGTCCTCGCCGGTATCGAGGACCCGGGTTTCGCCCGCGGCGAGGGTGACCACGCGCAGTCCCGCGAACGCCCAGCCCGCGCTCTCGGGTGTCACCACCAGGGCGGAACCCGCCGAGGCGAGGGAGCCGGCGGGGAAGTGGAGGTTCTTTTCCTCTACCCTGGCCTTGGAACGTTCCACAAATACTAAGCTACTGAGAACATTGGCAGTGTGTCAAGCATGAAGACGGGAAGACGCCCGACGATCGACGATGTGGCCCGGCATGCCGGCGTGTCGAAGTCGCTGGTGTCTCTGGTGGTCCGTGGCGACAGCCATGTGAGCCCCGAGCGCCGGGCCGCCGCGCTCCGCGCCGTGGCCGAACTGGGGTACCGCCCCAACGCCATGGCCCAGGGCCTGGTTCAGAAGCGCACGCGCATCGTGGGCGTGCTCGTCTCCGATCTCAACAACCCCTTCTTCGCCGACGTCATCGCGGGGATTCAGGCGAGGGCCCGGAGCCTCGGCTACCGCGTCCTGATGAACACCGGCGACCGGATCCAGCAGCACGAGGACGAGGCCATCGAGACCCTGCTGCAGCTGCGGGTCGACGGCCTCATCCTCGGCTCGCCCATGATGGAGAGCGCCCAGGTGGTGCGGGCGAGCAAGGAGGTGGCGGTGGTGGTGGTCGGCCGCCCGGCTCGCGCCGCTTCCGTCGACTCCGTGGCCGACGACGATGCCGCGGGAGCCCTCGCGGTGGTGAAGCACTGCGTGTCCCTGGGTCATCGACGCATCGCCCACATCGACGGCGGCGATGGCGCGGGTGCCCTGGAGCGGCGCCGGGGCTACGAGGAGGCCATGCGCAAGCTCAAGCTCTCGAGCGAGATCGCGGTGGGGCGCGGCGCCTACACCGAGGCCGGCGGCTATCAGGGCGCCCGCGAGTTGCTGGAGAGAAGGCCGCGGCCCACCGCGATCTTCGCCGCGAACGACCTCGCGGCCATCGGCGCGCTCAACGCGATCGAGGAGAGCGGCCTGCGCGTGCCCCAGGACATCTCGCTCGTGGGTTACGACAACACGTCGCTCGCGGCCATGCGTCACCTCTCGCTCACCACCGTGCATCAGCCGCGGCACGACATCGGGCAGATGGCCATGGACCTCCTCATCGAGCGCATCCGCGGGGGGAGGGTCAAGCCGCGCCGGGTCGTCCTCGCCCCCACCCTGGTCGTCCGTTCGACCACGGCCCCGCCCCCCCGGGAGCGCGCGGCCCCGGCGAAACCCCGCCGGGCTTCGAAACCGAGGTGAACGCGCCCCGGCTCCGGGTCGGCCTCCTCGGCCTGGGGCGCCTCGGCCGTGTGTACGCGCGCGATCTCGGTTTCCGCATCCGAGAGACGCGACTGGTCGCGGTCTGCGACCCTCTCGCCGTCGTGGTGAAAGGCGTGGCCGACGAGTTCGATGTG
>DAORUA010000075.1:0-12512 GCA_035432945.1 Vicinamibacteria bacterium
AGATGTCCCACTGCCCCCCCGAGCGCCCCTTCGATCCGAGCACCCGCTCCAGCCGATTCATCTGCTCCACGGTGGCGGAGATGTGGCCGAGGTAGTTCCGGTGACCGGGCCGCGGCACCACCTTCCACGGTCCCTTCGCGTAGTACGCATTGTCGTCCTCGTAGATGTTGATCGAGGTGAAGGCGCGGAAGTCGATGGGATCGGGGCAGGCGGCGAAGCACCCGTTGTAGAAATCCGGATAGAACACCTGGGCGGCGAGCGCCTCCCAGCCGCCGGTGGAGCCGCCGTACATGAACCGCGACCAGGGCGTGCCCAGGCCGCGGAAGGTCTTCTCGATGTATGGAATCAGCTCTTCGTTGATGGCGTCGCCGTACGGACCCTGGTTCGGCGTGTTCACCGCGTAGGAGTCGTCGTAGTAGGGCGTGGGGTGCTGGATCTCGATGATCAGCATCCGCGGGTAGTTCGGGCCGGTCCAGTCCTTGTAAAACTGGTGCGCTAGCTCCTGCTGGATCCGGTTGTAGCCCGCGAGCTGGAACCGCGCGGAGAAGTCGGGCTTCAGGTCCGGATCGGGAGGCGTCTCGCGGAACCCGTCGAAGTCATAGGGGAAATGGCCGTGGTTGATGACGAGGGGATAACGCGCCTGCGGATGGGTGTCGAAACCCTCGGGCAGCAGAATGTTGGCCCCGAGATGCATGTCGCGGCCCCAGAACTTCGAGAGCTTCTCGCTCCGGATCCGGATGTGCTTGATGTACTTCGTGTCCGCGGGCCGCGGGATCTCGGGAATCACCTTGTCCAGAGCGATGGCGACCACCCCGCCCTTCGCGGGATCGATGGTGATCTTTCGCGGAGTCGAGTACAGATTCCCGGGCGCCTGGCTCCATTGCTGCCCCTCCCCGCGGTCCATGGGGAGCTTGACCGTGTACCCGTCGGCGCGCTTGAAGGTCTCGTACTTATGAAGCAGGGCCTGCACGTTGTAGGTGCCGGCGGGCACCTGGGCGAGCGACTCGACGGGATAGCCCAGCACGTCCCCCTCGAAGGCCGCCTTCTGGCCGGGCCTCCAATCGAGAACGTCGACCCCGAAGACCTGCTGGGATTCGAGCGAGGTGTCGGAGATCTGGAACCGGGGCTCCGCGGTGTCGTCGGTGGAGAAAAGCAGAAGCACGCGGCCGTCGAAAGGGCCCGCGCCCAGGCCTGCCGGATAGGCGATTTCCACCCGGATCCCGGCGGGCGGCGTCGCTGACGGGGCGGCAGGAGAAGAGGACGCCACGGCCCAAAGGGCCAGGGGCAACATCGAAACACGACCCAGAGTCGACATGGTGGAACAACCTCCCCGGTCTCGGAAGCGAGACCGAGACCAGAGTCTAGTCAGGACGCGACGAAGCCTCCTAAACTCAGCGCGGTGATCGGAGAGCAGACGAGAGCGGCCCGCTGGTCACGCATGGCGGCGTCGATCGCCCTGGGCGTTCTCACCTTCGATCTCATCCTGATCGTGGTGACGGGCGGGCTGTCGATCCTCACCCCCTCGCTCAAGCCCTCCCCGGCCGCGTTCGCGGCGCGCGAGGCTCTCCTCGCCCTTGCCCTGGTGGCGCGCCTCCGCATGCTCGCCTCCGAAGACCGCCGTATCTCCGCCGGCCGGCTGATGCTGGTGCTCGCGATCTTTCCGGCGCTCTTCCATCTTCGCTTCATCGGCCGCCGCATCACCGGGGACGCGGTCTACTACTACGTGTACACGCGGTCGATGGTCCGCGACGCCGACGTGGACTTCGCGAACGAGTACGAGCACTACGACCTGCTCAAGCGCGGCGACTTCTCCATGCCCACCGACACCGGCCACCGGCGCAGCATCTACTCGGTGGGGCCGGGCCTCCTGTGGACCCCCTTCTTCGTTGCCGCGGACGGGCTCAACTCGGTCCTCGGCGCCATGGGCCTGGAAGTGAACACCTCGGGCTACGGTCCCCTGCACATCAACGCGGTGGCGCTGGGTTCGTTCGCGTATGGAGTGCTGGCCCTCTTCCTGATCCACGCCTTGCTCCGGCGTCACTTCGGCGACCGCCTGGCCGGCGGCGCGGTCCTGCTCCTGTGGTGGGCTTCGTTCTTCGAGTGGTACCTCGTCGAGCAGCCGCTGACTTCCCATCCGCTGTCCGTCCTGCTCGTCGCCACGTTCTTCCTCCTCCGTCAGAACCAGGCCCTGTCGACCTCCCCCGGCTCCCTGGCCCTCGGCCTCATCCTCGGCGTGGGCATGAGCGTGCGCTGGCAGAACGGCGTCTACCTGCTCCTCCCCTCGGTCGACCTCCTGGCCGCGGCGTTTCGCCGCGAGGCGCTGTCCGGAATCATCCGGCGCGGACTCCTGCTCGGTGCGGGCGTCCTCGTGGGAATCCTGCCGCAGATGCTCGCGTGGAAAGCGATCTACGGCCAGTACCTCCTCGCCTACCCACCGCACGGCGCCGACTTCCTCCGCCTCGATCGGCCCTTCCTCCTGAACACTCTCTTCTCGTCGCGGCACGGCCTGCTCTCGTGGACGCCCGTGTTCTGGCTCTGTCTCCTCGGCCTGATTCCGCTGACCAGGCGGAACCCGCGGCGCTTCGCGATCCTGTGGACGCCGTTGCTGATCATGACCTACGTCAATGCCTGCAGCGGGGACTGGTGGTCGGGCGGGGCCTATTCCAACCGCCGCTTCGACAGCCTCCTCCCCGTGTTCGCCCTCGGACTCGCGGCCTTCCTGCAGTCCGCGAACGGCTTCCTGCGGCGACATCCCTCGACCCTGCTCGCGGCCCTGGTGATCGGAGGAGCCGCCTGGAACCTGACCTTCGTTCGCGCGGTGCAGCGCGAGGAGGTTCGTGCCGGCGACTCCCACAGCCTCGCCGCCCGATCCCTCGCCGCCGCGCGGGCTCTCTCCCACGATATCGGCTTCCCCACCACCTGGCCCGCGAGCTGGATCTTCGCCGCGCGCTACGACGCCTCCCCCGGCGCCTTCGACCTCGCCGCCGGCAAGTACCTCTTCTACCGCCAGAACAACCTCAACGGCATCGCCGACCTGGGCGAAGCGGACGATGGCGGGCTGATTCTGGAAGGGTTCAGCGGCGCGCGACAGGACGGGCCGATCACGTATCGCGCGGTCGATTCCGCGGCGCGGCTCATCGTGTCCCTCGACCTTCCCGAGACCCTGGGCGTTTCGTTTCGAGCGCGCTCGTCGAACGGGGCGCCCGCGATCGTCGAGATCTCCATCAATGGCAAAGCGGTCGGTTCGGTGCAGGCCCAGGCCGACTGGGAAGAGGTCCGCATCGAGGCGCCGCAGCGGCTCTGGGCCAGAGGCCCGAACATCATGACCCTGCGCGCGAGTTCGAGCATCCAACTCGACCGGGTGAGCTTCGCGAGGCCGGAGCGGTGAGCCGATCCTTCGTCGGCCGTCCGGCGGGCCTCTTCGCGCTACTGGCGGTGATGACGTCGGTTCCTTTCGCGGGGCCGGCCGCGGCGTCGAGCCTCCCCGGCCTGGGGCTGTTCGCGGGGTCCCTTGCCGCCTACCTGTGGCTCGTCAGGAGCCAGGCGCCCCTCCCCGTTCGAATGGCGCTGGCCGCCCTTCTCGCCCTTGGTCCGAGCATGGTCGAGTTCTTCCGAGCCGCGTGGTGGAGCCTCTCCTTCCACAGTCTGTTCGTTTCCCTGTTCGGCGCGCACGGGCTTCTCTATGGCGCGCCCTTGCTGTGGGCGGGTTTCGTGGGGCTGATCAGCCTGCGTCGCGAGAATCCCGGGCTCGTTCGGCTCGCCCTCGCCGCCCTCGTTCCGGGAGCGCTCGCGCTTCTTCTTTCCACCGATCAACTGGCGATCACGAACCGCGCGGCGACGTGGATTCCCTTCCTCCTGCCCGGCATGGCTCAATGCTTCGAGAAGGCGCGGGCGTTCGCGGCGCGACGCCCCGAGCGCGTGATCGCGGGAGCGGGAGGGCTTCTCGTCCTCTGGAACCTGCTCTTCATGGAGCAGTACCGTCTCCGCCTCCTGCCCTCCGACGACACGGTGTCGTTCGCCCAGGTGACCTCGAACTCCGCCGGGCTCCTCTCCCGCGCGGTGGGAACGCCCTTCGCGTGGCCTTTGAACTGGATCTTCGCGTGGCGGTTCGATACGTCACCCGATCGGTGGGACGCGGTCGCGGACCGGCGGCTGTTCACGGACAAGCGGAACGCGGTCGCGACCATCGAGTTCGGCGACGATGCCTCCCCCTTCGCGCCGGACACGCCCCTGCTCCTCGAGGGCTTCGGGGACAGGCGCACCTGCGAGCGCGGCTGGTGTCGGGATGTCGAGGGCGAAGGGCGCCTACTCCTGCCCCTGCAGGATGCAGGCCGCTCGGATCTCACCATCCGCCTTCGCGCCCGCGGCCAGGGTGTGTTGCGGTTCTCGCTGGACGAAACCAGCACGTCGGTGACCGAGCTGACCGAGGCGCTCTCCGAGGTCGCGCTGCGCGTTCCCGGGCGCTTCGTCCGCGCCGGGGTGAACGTGCTGTCCCTCTCAGTGGCCGGGGGAGGAAGAGCCACCCTCGACCGCCTTACGCTGGAGCGCGTCCCCTCCCCCTCGTCAGCCAGATAGCGGCGAGGGTCAGGCCGAGGACGAGGCCGCCCGCGATCCCGCCCACCAGCGCCAGGCCGTCGCCGATCGAATGCGGGTTGACGATCTTCAGGGTCTCCGCCATCCAGGGGAACGTGGAGTCCTTCCGATAGACCTTCGTCGCCTCGAGCGCGGACAGGGTGGCGATGGCCGCCGCCGAGGAGATCGTTCCGAAGAGCGCGGTCCAGCGTATGAGCGACCCGCCATCCATGAGGGGCGCATGATCCCCTTCCTGGACTTCGAATCTCAGCTCGCGCTGGCTCCACGGGACGAAGCGCGAAAGCATGACCATGCCGGGAATCGCCATCAGCACGGTGAGCAGGAAGAAGTTCGTCCAGCCGAGGGTGTCGGCCAGGAGGCCCGAGGGCGGTCCCGCGAAGATCCGGGGCAGGGCGAAGAGGCTCGAGAGTAGCGCGTACTGGGTGGCGGAAAAGCGCTTCTCGGTGAGGCGGAGGAGCATGACGCCCTGCGCTCCGGTGCCGAGGCCGCTCGAGATGTACTCGAACGCCGACGCGGCATAGAGGATCCACGAAACCGGCCCCGACTCCGAGACCCAGGCATAGCCGACGTTCGACAGGGCCTGCAGGAAGCCGGTGATCCAAAGGGCGCGGCCGAGACCCAGCGACGTCGTCATGAGGCCGCCGACCACCGTGCCCACCATGATCCCCACCGTCCCGATGGTGGACGAAACGATCCCGACGTCCCAGAGGTCGAACCCGATCTCGCGGAAGAAGGGCCGCTGAAGGGACTGAGCGAAGGCGTCCGCGAGTTTGAAGAGAACCACGAAGGCCAGGATCTCGATGGCACGCGGGCGAGAGAGCAGGCCGAGGAACGGCTCCCACACCGCCTCGCGAAGCGTGGTGGGCGCCTTCTGTTTGACCTCGGGATCATCGCCCCAGAGGGTGATCAGGAGGCACGGCACGTAGCAGACCGCGAGCAGGAGATTGACCGCGGTCCAACCCCAGACTCCCGCGAGCGAGATGGCCATGCCGCCGGAGAGGTTCATGGCCACGCGATACATGGCGGTGCGCCCTCCCACCGCGAGCCCCTGCTCGTCTTCGCGCAGCACCTCGACCGTGTAGGCATCGATGGCGATGTCCTGGGTGGCGGAGATGAGGGCGATGGCGAGGCAGAGGGCAGCGATCACGCCGAAGCGCTCCGGATGGTCGGAGGCGAAGGTGAGGGCGAGCCCGGTCAGGAACAGCCCGATCTGCGAGATGAGCACATAGCCGCGGCGGCGGCCGAGAAAGGGCAGCTCGTAACGATCCATGAAGGGCGACCACAGGAACTTGAAGCTCCAGGGCGCCTGGAAAAGGGTCAGGAGCCCGACAATCCGGATGTCGACGCCAATGTCCTTGAGCCACACCGGTATGGCGATCCAGACGAGGCCGAGGGGCAGCCCTGAAGAAAAACTCAGCAGCATGACCACCGCGAGCCGCTTCGAGCGGACCGCGTGCTTGAGGCTCTCCCAGGTGCTCAGCCGCTCGGACATGAAGGCGGAGGATAGCCCTTGGCCGGGGCCGGCCCGGCCTCCGCTCAGGACTTCGGGGTGGGAGAAGGCGAGGCGGAGGCTTCGCTCGCCGGCTTCCCTCGGACGCAGATCATGAAGTCGGAATAGATCGCAGGGTCATCCCTTCTCTTCTCGATCGCGTTTCGGAGGGCAGTCGCGTCCTTGATCTTCTCGAAGGGCTCGTCGTTCACAAGTTGAATCCGCAGGACGTCGGGCAGGAGGAACGAGTACCGGACGAGGTTCCACTTGCCGTTCGCCTTCTCGCCCAGGTCGAGGGCGTTGAGCAGAGCGCCCCCCGGAACCGTCGATCCATGAACGTCGTACTCACCCTTCTCCGGAGATCCATTCGCGGACGTGCTCTCGAAGGTCCATCTCGATACCAGATCGCCACGGCGGGCGATGCGGAGCACCCCCGGATCGTCGTCGAGCGCCGCCTGCGCGCCCAGGCAGCGCCAGGCGCCGATGAGCCGCGCGTCCACGGGAACCAGCGGTTTGGGATCGAGAGGAAAGTCGAAGTCGTAGCAGCCCGGCAACGACACGCACCCGATGAGCAGGAGGCGACGGAGGGTCTTCATAACTGTTTCCCCATTTCGAGCATCGTCCAGGCAAGCAGCGCGACCGAGCCTGCCCCGAGAGCCGACAGGATCCCGGGGCGCGCGAGCCGCGACCCCGAATCGAGCGCCCATGCGCCATCCATGCCGACTTCAACCCCTTGTGGAAGGTCCGGGAGCAGCGCCAGCGGCTCCCCGGTCGATCCGTCCACCAGGCCGGGGGGCTGCCCCTTCGCGGATGGGACGCCCTCCCTCATGCCCCGGATCACCAGCGATCCCATCTTCCAGCTCGCGCGGGTCATCATGAGAGTGAAGAGGGGAAAGAAGACCACCGCGAGGGCGCCGCGATGAAGGGGCCCGGTGCGGGCATTCTCGATCCTGGTCACTCCCGGACGGTCGCGCGGCCACTCGATACGCACCGTGTCGCCGATCCGGGGACGCGAGCCCACGAAGTGCGAATCACCGCCCTCCTTCCTGCCCCCGCGCTCGAACTCGAAGTAGACGCGGGAAACCGTCTGCTTCCCCTCCTGCCAGCCTCGATCCTCGGCGTTCACCACCCGGCCCTCTGCTCCATCGACCGCGCCCAGGAACAGGAACCACTTCCAGTCCGTGTTCGGGACCACCGCGGCCGAGAGGAGCGCGGTGAGGCACAGGAAGAACATCAGGCCCTCGATGCGGCCCAGCCTGACGAACAGGCGGACCCCGGAAGGAACGTTCCGGCCGGGAGGCTGCAGGCGAGCCAGATCCACGGATTGCATGCAGCACGATGGTAGCCGACTACAACCCGTAGCGGACGATCTTCTGGTGCAACGCCTGCCGGGAGATGCCGAGCAGGCGGGCGGCCTCGACCCGTTCGAGGCAACGGGACAGGACGGACTTGAGATGCTTCCGCTCGAATCCTCCCATCGCTTCGTGCAGGGGCGTCACGGTCCCGGTTCCGGCCTCGCCGGCCCGCGGGGGGCTTCCGGCCGTGGACTCCGGGCCGCGCCACTCGATCGCCAGTGAGTCCGAGAGCACGACGGCCCGCCGCATCTCCTGCTCGAGTTCGCGCACGTTGCCGGGCCACGGATACTCGCGCAGCCTCGCCTCGGACGGCAGAGACAGGCGGACCGCCCCCGAACTCGCGACTTCGACGAAATGGCGGGCGAGATGCAGGATGTCGCGGCCTCGCTCCCGGAGAGGAGGGAGGGAGAGACATACGCCGCGCAGCCGGTGCAACAGGTCCTCGCGAAACCGGCCGGCGGCCACGAGATCCTCGAGCCGCTGGTTGGACGCCACCACGATCCGGACATCCGATCGCCGTTCGTGGTTCTCGCCCACCCTCCGGTACACGCCTCCCTCCACGAAACGCAGCAGACGCACCTGCGAGCGGGGCGAGAGATCCGCCACTTCGTCGATGAACAGTGTGCCCCCCTTCGCTTTCTCCACCAGGCCCGGACGATCGGCCAGCGCCCCGGTGAAGGACCCGCGGACATGGCCGAAGAGCTCGCTCTCGAAGAGTTCGTCGGAGAGGCTCGCGGCATTCAGGGCCACGAACTCCCGGTCCTTTCGAGGGGACAGATCGTGAATGGCCCGCGCCACCTTCTCCTTGCCGGTGCCCGTCTCCCCGTAGATCGCGACCGGAAGGCTCGAAGGGGCGGCCTTTCGCACCAGTCCGCTCAAGCGGCGGACCGGCTCGGACTCTCCGAACAGGCCGGGCAGGAACTCGGAGAGCGCGGCCCCCTGATCCGCGTCACGTCGCTCCTCTACCCCGCTCCGGACACCCACCACCGCCAGGCCGTGGCGAGAAGCAACTCCGGGCTCGACGCCGAACATTTCCTTCAGGTCGGACCGGACGATGGCGAGGATGCGGAGGTCTCCGAATGCCTCGACCGCGGAGAGGGACGCCTGGACCGCGTCGCCCTGCGGCGACGCGCCCTCCGCAAGGGCCAGGCCGAGTTGGGCGACCGACCGGAGGGGCGGATACAGGCTGGGGTTCCGAAGCGCGCGGTCGAACGAAGCCACGGCGTGGCAGCGCTCCTTGCGAAGGAGGACGCGGCCGAGCGCGATGTCCGAAAGCCCCTGAGCGACCGGCCCCCCGTTCGTTATCGATCCCGCGATTCGCGCCTCGCGAAAGGCGAGCGTCGGGTTGGAGGCCGACAAGGCGGCGAGCGACCGGCGGACGTGGGCGCGCGCGAGGCCGCCCGGATCCTGGGCGCTTCGGAAGAACGACAGGGCCGCGGTGGCCCGCTCGAGCGCGCCTTCGGGGTCACGGCCGGCCAGTTGCGCGTCGGCGAGAAGGAGGTCGATTTCGGCCCGGCATTCGACGGTGCCGAAACCCCGGCGGGCGAGATCGGCCGCCCGCTCGATGGCGGGAAGGGCAGCCCCCGGTTCCCCCTGGGCGAGGCCGAGCAGTCCGGTTCGGCGGCCGGCGCTCAGATGCTCGTGGGGCGAAAGCGCCCGGGCGAAGAGACGGGCGGATTGGCCGGCGTCCCTGGCCGCCTCGGTCCAGTCCCCCGAGTGGGCCATGAGGTCCGCGCGGTCGGCGAGGACACCCGCGAGAGAACTGGCGTCACGAAGCCCGTTCGCGAGGCGCCGGGCCCGGTCGATATCGGCCCGGGCGCCGGGCGTATTTCCCTCTTCCCTCAATGTGCGGGCGCGCAACAGAAGAGCCTCGACGAGGCGGCCGCGTTGCCGCCTCGCCACCGCCCGGTCGCACGCATTCGAAGCTTCACGGGCGGCGAGGGCCAGGCCTCCCGAATGAAGGGCCACCTGGGCGCGAAACAGGCTGAGTTCGACGCCCAGCGGATCGAGGGCGGCGAAGCGCCCCTCCAGATGGGCCTCGGCCTCGCGAAATCTCCCCAGGCCGATGAGGGCGCGGATGCGCGAACTCTCGGGCACGGCGGTGAGGCTCGCGCGGGGATCGATCCCCCTCAGGGCCGCGCTCGACCACTCCAGCGCGGCCGTGAATCGGCCCAGGCCCAGGGCGATCTCGGCGCGCAGGGCGAGAAACCCCCTCATGCGCTCCTGGGACACCCGACGCCGGTGAGACTGGGCCAGCCGATCCGCCTCCGCGTGGCGGCCCCGGGTGAGAAGGGAGCGGAGGGTGTTGAGGACCGGATCGAAGTCGTGAGGGGAGTCGAGGGAGAGAAGCATGGTGTTTTCGGGACCTTTCCTTGCGTTGAAGGGATGGTCCCGTTCATGAGGCAACATTCAGTAATCACCCTGTGACGCTTCCCCGAGCGTCACAGGGCGGGGGCAGACCGGGTAAGGTCGCCTTTTTCCGCAGTCCAGGGCTCATCACTCCATGATCGTCGCGATCGACGTCACCACTCTCCGCGGGCATATCTCGGGGGTGGGCTACTACACCGCGCGGATCGTCGAGCATCTCGCGCAATCGGTGGGACAGGACGTCTCGGAACTGCTGCTCCTGTCGAACGGCCGGGTCGAACGCGTGCTCCCGCCCTCGGCCAGGCTGGTCCAGGGCTTCCGTTTCCCGGTCCGCTCCGTGTGGATGCAGTTCCTGCTGCCGCTCCTCCTGCGCAAACTCCGGCCCGACCTGGTTCACTACACGAACTACCTGGCGCCCGCGGTCTCGTCCGGGGCCTACGTGGTTTCGATCCACGACATGAGTCTCACCCGGACGCCGGAGCACCACACCCTGAAGAAGCGCCTGCTGACCGCGAGCCTCGTGCCCACGGTGGCGCGCGGGGCCCGGCTGGTTCTCACCCCTTCGCGCTCCACCGCCCGCGATGTGGTCGAAGATCTCCACCTGCCGGAGGACCGGGTGGTATCGATCCCCTACGCGGCCGCGGAGATGTTCAGACCGGTGACCGGTCGCCCGACCCCGGCCCGCCTCGACGCCCCGTATTTCCTCTTCGTCGGCACCATCGAACCGCGAAAGAACCTCGTGCGTCTCATCGACGCCTTCGCCGCGTTCGCGCGCGAGACGCCCGGGGTCAACCTCGTCCTGGCCGGTCAACGGGGCTGGAAATGCGAGGACATCTACGCCCGAGCCGCGCAGCCGGACGTGGCGGACCGGACCATCATCCTCGACTACGTGAGCGAAGACTCTCTGCCCTCTCTCTACTCGCACGCTCTCGCCTGCGTGTACCCGAGTCTCTTCGAGGGCTTTGGCTTCCCCGTGGTGGAGGCCATGGCCTGCGGGGCGCCCGTACTCACCTCCAACACCACCTCGCTCGGAGAAATCGGCGAGGGAGCGGCGCTCCTGGTGGATCCTCTGGATGCGGCCGCGATCTCCGCGGGTCTGCGCATGCTGGCCTGCAGCCGGGAACTGCGGGAGGACCTGCGGGAAAAAGGCCTCATCCGGGCCGCCTCGTTCTCCTGGGCGGAGACGGGTCGAAAGACCCTGGCGGCCTACCGCCGGGCCATCGCCGGATGACCGGTCTCGCACCGGGGCTGTTAGATTCCGCGATCGATGCGCGTCCTCACTGCGGGTGAATCTCACGGACCGGCGGTGCTCTGCCTGGTCGAGGGCCTTCCCGCGGGTCTCGAGGTAAAGAAGGACCGCATCAACGCTGAGCTGGCCAGGCGCCAGCGCGGGTACGGCCGCGGCGGGCGAATGAAGATCGAGCAGGACGAGGTCGAGATCCTGACCGGGATCAGGCATGGCCTGACCCTGGGCTCGCCGGTGACCCTGGTGGTCCGAAACAAGGACCACGCGAACTGGGCGGACGTGATGTCGCCCGATCCCGTTCCGGAGGCCGGACGTGCGGAGGCGCTGTCGAAGCGCGAGCGCACCTCGCCCCGGCCCGGACACGCCGATCTCGCGGGCGCCCTCAAGTACCTCACCAAGGACCTGCGCAACATCATCGAACGGTCCAGCGCGCGCGACACTGCGGCCCGGGTGGCAGCCGGGATGCTCGCCCAGTCGGTGCTGGATGTTTTCGGGGTGGAGGTGCGCTCCCATGTGGTCCGGATCGAGAGCGCGGCAAACGGCGCCCCGGTCTCTTTCGACGCGATGGCCGCGGCGTCTCTGTCGGATGTCGGCTGCGCGGACCCGGAGGTGGCTCAGCGGATGCGGGCGGCCATCGATGCCGCGAAGAAAGATGGCGACACCGTCGGCGGAGAGATCGAGATGGCGGCGCGAGGCCTTCCGCCCGGTATCGGCAGCTTCGCCCAGTGGACGCTGCGGCTCGACGGCCTGCTGGCCCAGGCCCTCATGTCGATTCCCTCCGTGAAGGCGGTGGCGCTGGGCGAGGGGTTCGACGCGGGACACATGCGCGGCAGCGCCTTCCACGACCAGATCGGCTTTGCTCCTGCCGTGGGATTCACGCGGCCCTCGAATCACGCGGGGGGAATCGAGGGCGGCGTCTCCAACGGGGAGGAGATCCGGGTGCGGGCCATCGTGAAGCCCATTCCCACGTTGATGAACCGCCTGCCGTCGGTGGATCTCAGGACCCTGGAGCCCGCGCCGGCCGCGATCGAGCGGAGCGACACCTGCGTGGTGCCGGCGGCGGCGGTGGTGGGCGAGGCCATGATGCGGATCGTCCTCGCCCAGGCCCTCCTGGAGACCTACGGAGGCGACTCGCGCCCGCAACTCCTCGCGCACTTCGAGAAGGCCCGCGATCTGCGGGCCTCCACCTTCGGTTTCGGAAAGGAATAACGGACTTGGCAATCAGGCCCATCGTCAAGTGGGGTGATGGCGTTCTTCATGCGCCTTCCGCCAGCGTGCCCGCGGTCACGGACGAGATCCGCACGCTTCTCGACGACATGAACGACACCATGATCGCGGCGCCCGGAATCGGGCTCGCCGCGCCCCAGATCGGGGTGGGGCTGCGGGTGATCGTCATCAACCTGACCGTGGGCGAGGACCCGAAGCAGCTCATCGAACTGGTGAACCCCGAATACATCTCGCG
>DAORUA010000076.1:0-2930 GCA_035432945.1 Vicinamibacteria bacterium
ACGCTGATCGTGCCGGAGAGCGAGCCGAGGGCGTTTTCGTTCCGGGCGGCCTCGACGCCGAGGGAACGCAGGATGCGCGCGAAGTCGAGGCCCTTCATCGACGACTGGAACTGGACCTTCGCGTCGGGCTCTTCGGGGAGGACGATGAGGCTGCCGCCGCTCTGGCCGCCGAACGCGGAGAAACGCCACGTGCCCTGGAAGTCCCGTCGCGGGTCGCCTTCGATGTGCGCGCCGCCATCCAGGAACCCGAGCCCCTTCGAGGTGTCGCCTTCGACCGCGAAGACGATGAGGGCATCGAGGTTCAACTTCGTCGCGGTCCCGTCGAAGGCCCGGCCGCGCGCGCCCGTGACCGTGGTGAAGACGAGGCCCTCGACCGGGGCCTTGAGCGTGACCGAGCGATCGGGGTCGACCTCCCAGGTCGTGGGGCGGAGGGTCGCGTCGATGTCCGCGGGCAGGGACACGCGCAGGTCGCCGACGGTGACCCGGCCGAACAGGCCGAAGCCGCGAGGGCCCCGGAACCGGGGGCTCACCGACACCCGGTCGATGCGCGCGACGATCCGCCCCGGCTTCTCGACGACGACGCCGGTGAGTTGAAACGGGGGCAGGAGGCCGACGTGGAGATCGTCGTAGCGGATCTGGATGCCCGCGGCCTTCGCGGCCCGCTCGATCCTCGCCGCGATCCGCCGTTCCGCGGAGGCGGCCGCGTAGCGGAAGGCGCCCGCGCCCGCGACCAGGATGAGACCGGCCAGGATCCACCAGCGAACGCGTCGTACTTCCGCCACTCTGGCCGGGAGTTTAGTGCGTCGCGTGTGACCGTTTGTGGGACGTCGATCGTCCGCTCACGGCACGCAATCCGGGACGGGTCTGAGGCATTGCCTTGAATTCGACGGGCACGTCCCTTGCTGTGGATCGGGCCATGAGCATTTGGCGACCAAGCATGGCAAGCGGGTGGGTGGCGTTGACGGTGATGCTGTCACCGGGTTTGACGACCGCTCAGGTCCTCGATCCGCCGAAACGGATCCAGGTCGCGGAGGGGATCTACGTCTTCATGACGCCGCCCTACGGCGAGGTCGGCCTCGACGGCAACTCCGTGGTCATCCTGTCGGACGAAGGCGTGCTGGTCTTCGATACGAACGGGACGCCGGCCGCGGCCGAGGCAGTTCTCGGGGAGATCCGGAACCTGACCGACAAGCCGGTGAAGTACGTGGTGCACTCGCACTGGCACTGGGATCACTGGTACGGCGCCGAGGTCTATCGCCGGGCGTTTCCGGACGTCCGGGTCATTACCCACGAGAAGACCCGCGAACTCATGATGGGACCGGCGCTCGCGTTCAATCAGCCCGGACTCGACGAGCAGCTTCCCGGCTATCTCGACGACCTCGGCAGGCGAGTGGCCGCGGGGGAAGCCGCGACCCCTCCCCCCGCGAGCCTGGGGCGAATGAAATCGGCGCTGGCCATGGGCCGGTTCTTTCTCGATCAGAAACGCGCGGTTCAACACACTTTCGCGGACGTGACCTTCTCCGACCGGCTCACCCTCCGCCTCGGCGAGCGGGAGATCCAGGTTCTGAACTATGGCCGCGCGGTCACGCCGGGAGACGCCCTGCTCTACCTGCCGAAGGAAAAGATCGTGGTCACGGGTGATCTCCTCGTGAATCCGGTGTCCTTTGCGCTCGGGGTGTACCCCACCGGCTGGCTCCACGCGCTCGAGAAGATCGACGGACTCGATGCGACGGCCTGGATCCCCGGCCACGGGGAGCCGCTTCGCGACAAGACGCTGCTCCACGCCACCATGGACGTATTCCGGGAACTGCTGCGCCGGGGGAAGGAAGCGAAGGCGAAGGGGCTCGACCCCGACCAGGCGAAGGAGATCATCCTGCCTTCGCTCAAGGAGCTGCGGACCAGGATCACGAAGGACGATCCCCGCCAGAACGAACTCTTCGGGGTGTACCTCGTCGACTGGTATCTGCACAGGGTCTACGACGAACTCGCGGGGCCGCTGACCGACGCCATCACGCCGCCCCCGCCCCGCTGAGCGCGCGCCTCGGGCCCGGGGCGGGCGAAAGCACCGCTAAGCTTCGGTCACATCCTCGGAAGGACCCGACCATGACCCGACTCAGCCTGACCCTGCTCGCTTTCGCCGTTCTCGCCGCTCCCGCCGGCGCCGCCGGCCCATGCACGACCGCCTCGCCCGAGTGCGCGGAGTGGGTCACCCTGGGCGGCGGTCCCCAGCGCTCGCTCGTCTACCGCACGTACCCCCTGGATGTGAAGAACGAGGCGATCACCCGCGTCTTCGTCCTGATCCACGGGGCCGGTCGCGACGCGAACAACTACTTCCGCTCGGCCACCGCGGCGGCGTTCCTCGGAGGCGCCCTCGCGGACACGCTCGTCATCTCCCCGCGCATGGCCAGCAACGACGGGGCGGGGTGCAAAGACGCGCTGGGTGAGAACGAGATCAGCTGGCACTGCAACACCTGGCGCTCGGGCGGGCCCTCGATCACTCACCCCTCGGTCACATCCTTCGACTTCGTCGACGAGATCCTGCGCAAGGTGGCGAAGAAGACGGTGTTTCCGAACCTCAAGGCCATCGTGGTGGCCGGCCATTCCGCGGGCGGACAGGTGGTGAATCGCTACGAGATGACGAACCAGGTTCACGACAGCCTGGGCGTGCCGGTCACCTACGTCATCTCGAATCCCTCGAGCTACGCCTACCCCGACGACGCGCGGCCAACCATCGCGGCGCACTCCCTGACCGCGAACGCCCCGGGGTACATTCCCGCGACGCCGAAAGACACCCCGGCCTTCCGTCCCGGAGACGGGCGCCACTGCACGACCTACGACCAGTGGCCCTTCGGTCTCAACAACCGCACCGGCTACTCGGCGAAGCAGACCGACGATCAGATCAGGAAACAGATGGCCGCGCGGCCGACCAC
>DAORUA010000076.1:3030-12358 GCA_035432945.1 Vicinamibacteria bacterium
GGCTCGCGCAGCTTCGCGGCCGCGCGCCGGGCGCGGTCGTTCCCGGGCTCGATGGCCAGGGCACGCTCGATCGCCTGTCCGGCCTCGTCCTTGCGGCCCAGGCCGACGAGCGCCTCCGACATCAGGATGTGGCCGACCACCGATCGCGGTTCGAGTTCGAGGTGGAGGTCCAGAACCGCCTTCGCCTCCCGGGCCCGGCCGTTCTTCAGAAGGTCGTATTCCGCGTAGTGCCAGAGGGAGTCGGGGTTGCTGCGCTTCCGCACCTCGGGACCGCCGGAGCGGAGCGCCTTCATGGCCTCTTCGGGGGCCAGATCGGTGAAGAGCCTATGTACCCACGCTTCGGCGCCGTACCTCGGCGCGGGGTCGCGGCCCTCGAGAATGGCCAGGAGGTCGGCCTCGAGGGTGACCGCGGGCGTCTCCACGATGCGGCCGATCTCGCGGCCTTCGCGCACGAGCACGATGGTGGGCGTGCGGTGGATGTATCGCTTCGCCTCGGGATGGCCCGGCGACTGCTTGAATTCCATCGCCCGGTCGGAGAGCCCGACCAGGCCCAGGTGCTTTTCGTCGAACGCCGCCAGATCGAGCAGACGGACGAGCCTTGGAACCTGGCGCCGCGAGTCGCCGCACCAGGTGCCGAAGTAGGTCTCGATGGACACGCCTCCAAGAAGAGGACGGAGCCGCTCGACGCTCGGCGCGTCGGGTTGGTACCGCGCGTACTGCGCATCGAACCACTCCGAGTAGGGAGGGGCTTTGAACTCGGCCCGGGTCACGCTTCCCACCAGAATCGGCCGCTCCTGCGCGCCCGCGGCGATCGCGGTCAGCAGCACGAGGGCCATCGAGATGACGGATTTCATGCGGAGAGTCTACGGGGGCGTCCGGCATCCCGCGGTTCGAGCGAAAATGGTCCGATGAACGAACGGCAGCAACCCGTGCTCGACTGCCTGCAGACCCTCGGTATCGCGTTCGACCGACACGAGCATCCGCCGGTGGCCACGGTGGCCGAGGCGGAGATCCACTGGGCCGGGATCGACGCGACCCACTGCAAGAACCTGTTTCTCCGGAACCAGAAGGGCGACCGGCACTATCTGGTCGTAGTCCCGCATTCGAAGCGCGTGGACCTGCGCCTGCTCGCGGAGCAGATCGGTGACGGCAAGCTGAGCTTCGGCTCGCCCGAACGCCTGATGAAGCATCTGGGGCTTGCCCCCGGCTCGGTGTCGCCCTTTGGGCTGCTGAACGACCCCGGGCGCCATGTGCGGGTCTTCCTCGACGCCGATCTCAAGGGAGCGGCCCGGCTGAGCTTCCACCCGAACGACAACACCGCGACCCTGACCCTTTCCGGAGATGGCTTCGAGCGTTTCCTCGCGCACGTGGGCCACACCGTCCGCCTCATCGCGGTCTGAGCCATTTGACTCATCCCCGCCCCTCGCCGTTTCGTCTCGCGAGTGCATAGAATCCGGAGCGCAGTGAGGCACGGGCGATGAGACCTTCTGAACCGATCCGGTTGTGCGAATCCGGCGAGCGGAGCGATGTGCTGGCCCTTCTCGTCGCGTGCGGACTGCCGACCGACGGTCTCGCCGATCACTGGGACGCCACCTGGGTGGCCGTGGATCCGGCGGTTCCCGGGGAGATCCTGGGCTCGGTCGCGCTGGAGTTCCACGGCGATGCCGCCTTGCTGCGTTCGCTCGCCACCCGGGAGGATCACCGATCCAAGGGACTCGGTCGGGCGCTCTTCGAGTTCGCCATGGCGCGAGCCTCGGACCGGGGCGTGGAGTCGGTGGCCCTTCTCACCACCACCGCCGCGCCGTTCTTCGCCCGGCGCGGATTCGAGGCCGTTCCCCGCGATGTCCTGCCCGGGTCCCTCAGTGCCTCCGCCGAGTTTCGCGGCGCTTGTCCCGCGAGCGCCACGGCGATGATCAACCGGTCCACTAGACTCCGCGCCGCGCCGCGTCCGTAGCGCTGAAGCCATGCCCTGCCACCTCTACTCGATCCGCGACGCGCCCAAGCAGGAGACCTTCCGGTCCCAGCTCCGCGATTTCGGGATGGAAATCGTGCGGTGGGAGGCGCCCCTCCCCGGCCAGGTGGTGGGGGGGAAGATCCCGCCCGACTTTCTCGTCTACACCGGCCGCGATCAGATCATGTTCGCGCTCTGCTCCACGCCGCATACGGAGGCCGCGGCCATCGACAGCCGGGTTCGCGAGGATCGAATCACCATCCGCGCCGGCCTCATCACCCGCGGGGATCGGACCTGGCAGGTCGGACGCGAGCGCGTCGAACTGAAAGGCATGGACGTCACTCTCGTCTATCAGGAGAAGGGCAAGATCATTCGCGGCAGCGGCGCCGCGCCCGAAAGGTCCATCTCGCTCATGATCAAACCGTCGATGCTTCGCGCGAAGCTCGGCGACCGGGTCACTCAACTCCCCCAGCCGGTGCGCGACGTGATCATGGGGAAGCGGCCCTTCCACCGGGAGAGCCGGGTGTCGGGGAGGCTGATGTCGGTCATGTCGAGCCTCGACGATCTGTTGAGGCTCTCTCCCACGTTCCTCGACATCCACGCCGAGGCCACCTCCATCGCCTTTCTGGCCGCCGCTCTCGACACCCTGTCCGCTTCGGCCCCCCGCGTGGCCGGTCCAACCCCCGCGGAGGCCGCGAGGCTCGAGAACGTCCGCAGCGTCATCGAAGAGGACCCGGCTCGCCACTACGACGTGGAGGAACTTGGCCGCATGGCCGCCATGAACCGGACGAAGCTCAGGGCCGCGTTCAAGCTCGTCTACGGCATGACCCTCTCCGATTACCAGACGGCGTCGCGCATGCGGCTCGCGGAACGCCGACTTCGCAGCACCGAACTCTCGCTCGAGTCGGTCGCTCACGAGGTCGGCTACGCCAATGCGGCGAGCTTCGTGGTGGCCTACAAGGCCTTCTTCGGCTCGACACCCGGCCGCGCCCGCAAGCGCTGACCCGACCCGGCTGGCCTCCCCGTGGCGGTCCCGTAGGGGCGAGGCCTGCCTCGCCCGCCACATGAACTCGCAATATATTGAAATACCGTAATTTGTAACAATATGATGGTTATGCAATAAGATTTCTTGACAAAAATACATAAACATCACTAGAATTCTCCCCGTCGAAAATCGTCGAGGAGGATTTGTCATGAGACAGGAACAGTTCACCGTGCGCGCCCAGGAAGTGATTGCCACTGCGCAGTCCCTGGCCGAGGGCGCCGACCATGCGGAGGTCACGCCCGAGCACCTGTTGAAGGCGGCCCTCGATCAGCAGGGGGGCGTGGTTTCGTCGGCACTCGAGCGCCTCGGCGTCGACACCCAGCAGCTTGCGACCGACGTGGATCGGATCCTCGATGGCCTGCCCCGGCAGCAAGGCGGCAAGACCGTGATGTCCTCGCGCGTCGACGCTCTTCTGAAAGCGGCGGTGAAGGAAGCGGGGAAGCTCAAGGACCAGTACGTCTCCACCGAGCACCTGATCCTCGCCCTCTCCGCCCTCGACACCCGGGGGGCCGAACTCCTCAAGCGGCGGGGAGCGACCCGCGAGAAGCTCGCGGCCGTGCTGCAGCAGATTCGAGGAACCGAGAAGGCCAACGACCCGCACGCCGAGGATCGCTACGAGGCGCTCTCCAAGTACTCGCGAGACCTGACCGATGCGGCCCTCAAGGGCAAGCTGGATCCGGTGATCGGACGGTCCGACGAAGTGCGCCGCGTGGTGCAGGTCCTCTCCCGGCGGACCAAGAACAACCCGGTCCTCATCGGCGAACCGGGGGTCGGCAAGACCGCGATCGTCGAAGGCCTCGCGCAGCGCATCATCGCGGGCGACGTGCCCGAGTCCCTGCGCGGCCGCAAGGTGGTGGCGCTGGACATGGGCGCCCTCGTCGCGGGCGCCAAGTACCGCGGTGAATTCGAGGATCGCCTGAAAGCGGTCCTCAAGGCGGTCACCGAATCCGAGGGTCAGGTCATCCTCTTCATCGACGAGCTCCACACCGTGGTCGGCGCGGGGGCGGCCGAAGGGTCGATGGACGCCTCCAACATGCTGAAGCCGGCGCTCGCGCGCGGCGAGCTTCGCTGCATCGGCGCCACCACCCTCAACGAGTATCAGAAGCACATCGAGAAGGATGCCGCCCTCGCCCGGCGGTTCCAGCCGGTGTTCGCGGGCGAGCCCTCGGTCGAGGAGACCATCGGCATTCTTCGCGGCCTCAAGGAGCGCTACGAAGTCCATCACGGCGTGCGCATCCAGGATGGCGCCATCGTGGCCGCGGCCACGCTCTCCAACCGCTACATCGCCGACCGCTTCCTGCCCGACAAGGCCATCGACCTGATGGACGAGGCGGCCTCGCGGCTCCGCATCGAGATCGACTCGATGCCCACCGAGATCGACGAGATCGAGCGGGCCATCGTCCAGCTCGAGATCGAGCGCCAGGCCCTCACCAAGGAGCACGACAAGGCTTCGAAGGAGCGCCTGCAGAAGGTCGAGCGCGAAATCGCCGACCTTCGCGAGAAGACCGCGGGCATGAAGGTCCACTGGCAGCAGGAGAAGGAGAACATCTCGAAGATCCGCGAGATGAAGGAGCGGATGGAGAAGATCCGCTTCGACGCGGAGCGCGCCACCAAGGAGGGCAACCTCGCGAAGGCGGCCGAGCTTCAGTACGGCACCATCCCCGCGCTCGAGAAGGAAATCAAGGACGCCCGCGTCGCCCTGTCCCGGCTCCAGTCCAAGCAGCGGATGCTGAAGGAAGAGGTGGAGGCCGAGGACGTGGCCGAGGTGGTCGCGAAGTGGACGGGGATCCCCGTGACCCGCATGCTGGAAGGCGACGTCGACCGGCTGGTGAGAATGGAAGAGCGCCTGCGCGAGCGCGTGGTCGGACAGGAGGAGGCGTTGCTCCTGGTCGCGAACGCGGTGCGCCGCTCGCGCGCCGGCCTCTCCGACCCGAAGCGGCCGATCGGCTCGTTCCTGTTCATGGGCCCGACCGGCGTGGGCAAGACCGAACTCGCCCGCTCCCTCGCCGACTTCCTCTTCGACGACGAGAAGGCCATGGTCCGCATCGACATGTCGGAGTACATGGAGAAGCACTCGGTGTCCCGCCTGGTGGGAGCGCCTCCCGGCTACGTCGGTTACGACGAGGGAGGCCAGCTCACCGAGACCATCCGTCGTCGTCCCTACGCGGTGATCCTCTTCGACGAAATCGAGAAGGCGCATCCGGACGTCTTCAACATCCTGCTCCAGGTCCTCGACGAGGGCCGGCTCACCGACGGCAAGGGCCGGACCGTGGACTTCAAGAACACCGTTCTCATCATGACCAGCAACGTCGCCTCCGACCTCATTCAGGAGTCGGCCACGAAGGACATCCCCGACATCAAGGGCCGGCTCATGGACGCCCTGCGCCGGACCTTCCGCCCGGAGTTCCTGAACCGCATCGACGAGATCGTGACCTTCGGGGCGCTGGGCGAGGAGCAGATCCGCCGCATCGTGGAGATCCAGTTCCAGGATCTCAGGAAGCGGGTGGCGGAGAAGAAGATCGAGGTCAATCTCTCACCGGAGGCGGCGACGCTGCTCGCTCACGTGGGCTACGACCCGGTGTTCGGCGCCCGTCCGCTCAAGCGGGCCATCCAGAGAATGGTCGAGAACCCGCTCGCGCTTCAGATCCTCGCCGGCAACTTCCGCGAAGGCGACCGCCTGACCATCGAGCCGGGCAAGGACGGCGATCTCACGTTCCGCAGGGACGAGCGAAAGCAGCAGGCCGCCTGATCCGCGGCGCTAGGGCGCGGGGCTGGCCGGGGACTCCCTTGGGGGAGTCTCCTTCTCATCGGCTCCGTAGTACGTGGAGTAATAGCGCCCGTAATAGTAGGAATGCCGTTCCATGTTCACCCGGTTGAGGACAACGCCGAGGATGGACGCGCCCACCGAGCGCAGTTGGTGGGTGACTGCTCCCAGGGCCTGGCGAGGCGTCTTGTCTCCGGAGCAGACGATGACCACACCGTCGGCCAGGGTGGCGAGGACGGAAGCGTCGGGCAGCCCCAGCGACGGGGGGGAATCGATGATGATCCAGTCGTAGCGCTCCTTGGCCTGGGCGACGAGGGACTTCATGTTCTCGGAGCCCAGCCGGGCCGCGGAGATGGTGAGGGGCGGGCCGGCGGTGACCACGTCGATCCCCGGCAGAGGACCGGGTACCACCGAAAGCTGGACCGGGGCCGGCATGGCCAGCAGGGTCGACAGGCCGTCGCCCGCGGGAAGGCCGAGCAGCGTGTGCACGGAGGGGCGGCGAAGGTCGCCGTCGATGAGAAGGACCCGCGCCTGGGTCTCGTGCAGCAGGAGGGTGACTCCCATGGCGACCGTCGACTTCCCGTCCCCGGGTGATGCGCTGGTGAAGACCAGCACCCTGGCCTTCAACTGAGGGGCCCCATACATGAGGTTGGTCCTCACCACCCTCAGGCCGTCGGAGAACCCGGTCCGATTCTCGGTGACGGCCTGGGCCAGGTTGGTGGCCGGGAGCCTCGGGATGAGAGGGATGACGCCCAGGAACGGGAGGTCGGTCACGCCCCTGATGTCCTCCGGCGACTGGATGGTGTCGTTGAACCGTTCCCTGGCCCACGCGAGAAGAACGCCTCCCAGGAGACCGCCCACGAGGCCGTAGAGCAGGTTGTTCCCCTTCTGCGGCGAGGTGGGCGAGGTCGCGGTCGCCGCCGGCTGAATCACCTCGACCTCGAGGATGGTGGGAGCCGCGTTCTGCTGCCTCTGGATCAACTGCTCGAGGGCCAGCCGGCTTGCTTCGGCCTTCTTCTGCCCCAGCGAGTAGGAGAGCGACTGGCGGTCGAGATTGGCCAGTTCCTTCTGCACTCGTTGCAGGTTCGCCTCGATTCGGGCCTCCTCGTTCAGAGCCAGCTGATAGGCGGAGTCCGCGGCCTTCTCGATCGATGCGGTCACGGAAGCGAGACGGTCGCGCGCGGTCTGCAGCTGCTCCTGGACGGTCACGACGTCGGGATGCCGGGCGCCCAGGGTGGCGAGGAGCGCTTTCTCCTGATCCTCGAGTTCGGTCACGCGACTCCGGGCGGCCTGAATCCGTGGATCCGCGTCCTGGGCGAGGACGCCACCCTCAAGTCTCGCCGCCTCCCGGCTGGTGGCGGCCCGGCCCACCCGGGCGGTCTGAGCCGCCACCAGGGCTTCCTGAAAAGCGCGGACCTGGCGTTCCAGAATCGCCTTCCGCGCGGTCAGGTCGCCGAGACCGGTGTCGGTCTGGAGTTCGCGCAGTCCGCTCAGTTCCTCGCCGAGCTTCTTCTCCTTGGTCTCGAACTGCTGGTCGAGCGCGGTCTGTGAAGCCTCGATGGCCTGGCGATTCGCGTCCTCGGTGACCGCGACGTAGGTGCGCACGACCTCGTGGGCGATACCCGCCACCGCCTCGGGGTCGTAGCCCACGACGTGGACCTCGACCCAGGAGGATCCGGCCCTGGCTTGAACGGACACTCGGGACAGGAGGGCCTCCACCGCTTCGGGCTTGCTCAGGCGCGGCGCCTCCGCCTTCGCCCCGCCGGCTCCGGGGAACCGCAACCGCCTGAACCACGGACCCACCGGGCCCGTCGACAGTTCACTCGTCTCCCTCGGCCCCAGCTCGTCCGTGAGCGCTGCTGCGAACTCGAGGCTGGTGATCCGCGTGATCTCCTTCTGGACGACCTCGTTCAGCCGCTGGGCGGTGAGGCTCAATCTCGCCAGCGGCTGACCCGGGACACTCTGGTTGATCGAGACGATCGCGACGCTGTCGTACAAGGGGCGGATGGTGTAGTTGTAGAGCGCGGCCGCGACGAGGGCCAGGATGGTGATCACCGCGATGGCCTGCCGGTGGCGCACGAGGATCATCCACTCGCGCCTGAGATCCGGCACCGCTTCCGGGTTCGGGTGATTTTCGTAAGGCGTAGTCATTGCTGGAGGAAGTTCCGAGGGGGCCGCCGATTCTATGAGCAGACCGCTCCTAGACTACGTGCGATGCGGCTCGTCCTGGTCTCCGATACGCACAATCAACAGCGCTCCCTGGTCCTGCCCCAAGGCGACGCCCTGGTCCACGCGGGCGACTTCACCATGCGGGGAACCGAACTCGAGGTCGCGGCGTTCGGCGCCTGGGTCGCCGCCCTGCGGTACTCCCACAAGATCCTCGTGGCCGGGAATCACGACTTCCTGTTCGAGCGCGCGCCCCGGCTCGCCCGCTCGCTGCTGCCCGACGATGTCCACTACCTTCGTGATTCCGAGGTCACGCTCGGCGGCCTGCGCTTCTGGGGCGCTCCCTGGCAGCCGTGGTTCCTGGACTGGGCCTTCAATCTCCGGCGAGGCGAGGAGATCGCCGCCAAGTGGGCGCTCATTCCCGAGGGCATCGACGTCCTCGTCACGCACGGCCCGCCCATGGGCGTCGCGGACCGCACCGTGCATGGCGAGGACGTGGGCTGCGCGGATCTTGGCGCCGCCATGGCGCGCGTGAAGCCCCGGCTCTCCGTGTTCGGCCACATCCACGAGGGCCACGGCGTGTACGGCGACAAGATCAACGCGGCCATCTGCGACGAGAACTACCGGATGGTCCATCCGCCCATCGTGGTGGACCTGGCTCCGGGCGGAGGACCGCCCGTGATCGTTCCGGAGAGCTCCTGGTAACCCTTCCTACCAGTCGGCGGACGGGCCCTTGAGAATCCGTCCCGGCCGGGCCGCGGTCATGGCCTTGCCGTCGAAGATCACCTCGCCGTTCACGAGAACCCACTTCACCCCGACCGCGTACTGGTGGGTGTTCTCGAAGGTGGCGCGATCGGCGATCTCGTTTTCGTCGAAGAGCACGAGATCCGCGGTCATGCCCGGCCGCACCAGGCCCCGGTCGAAGAGCCCCAGCCGCTGCGCGGGGAACGACGTCATCTTGCGGATGGCGTCCGGGAGGGTGATGACCTTCAGTTCACGCACGTAGCGGCCGAGGACGCGGACGAAGGTTCCGTACCCGCGGGGATGCGGGGCGGCCACTCCGAAGCGGATGACCTCGCCGTCCGAGCCGACCATCGAGTTCGGATCGCGCAGGATCTTCACCAGGTCGTCCTCGCTGATGGCGTGGAAGATAGCGGAGGCCCCGCCCTTTTCGATGATCTCGAGGGCGGTGTCGGCGGCGTTCTCGATGGTGACCGGAACTCCCCGCGCGGCCGTAATCTGGGCCAGGTTCTTTCCCGCGAGGGTGGGATCGAACCCGGCGGAGGCGATCTGGACGTTCTTCGGGTCGCCGCCGCCACGATCGAACTTGATGTTGTCGACCACGATGGCCTTGATCTTCGCGCGGGTCTCCGGGTCCTTCAGCCGCTTGAGCGTCGCCTCG
>DAORUA010000077.1:0-12168 GCA_035432945.1 Vicinamibacteria bacterium
GTGCTGCCGGCGCAGGCCCAGGAAGCGGTTGACTTGATCGGCGGAGAGCGCGACCCCAGCGGGTGCTTTGAACGCGTGCTCCCGGCTCCAGGCCTCGAAGTCCTTCTGGGCGCCCTGCATCTGGGCGATCGGCCGATAGATCTTTCCACCCTCGCGGACCACGGTCGGGCCCACCAGGGCGAGGAGGAGCGCCATCAGGCCGAGGCCCACGGCGAGAGCGATCAGGCAACCCTTTGCTTTCACTCGCTTGAGAGCTACTCCCGGCCGATGAGAATGAGGTCGGCGCGATCCTTGGGGCGCCCGGACGCCCGCTTGTTGCGAACGAACTCCTCGATTCCCAGAACGGGAACGCGAATCCCCTCCACGGTTATCTCGATCCGACCCGCCCAGGCCTCATCCCAGGAGACCCCCGAAATGTCATTCATGATGTCGATTCGGTTGGGCTCCACCCCGACCTGGTAGATGACGTCGGGATCCACGAGATCCGTCTCCGCGAGGTTGAAGAGCGGCGCCTTGAAGGTCTTGAGAGCGGCGAAGACGCGGCTTGCGTTTTCGGGCGTCGGCCTCACCAGAATGTCTATGTCCTGGGTCGCCCGCACGAACCCATGCGCGGCAAGCGCGTGGGCGCCCACCAGCATGAACTCAACGCCCTCGGCGGACAACGCGGACAACATCGCGACGAAGTCGGGAGTCAATCCGTTTTCCCTCCTTGGCGAGCCAGGCGCTCTCCGTCGCGGCGCGAACGCCGAGAACCCGCGCGGACGGGGAAAGGTCGCGCATCCAGGCGTCACCCTCGTCCGCGCTCCGGGACGCTTTGATCACTCTGAGGTCGCTGGTCACGACCCCAGTCTATCCCCTCGTCTTCTCAGTGCTTGCCGGGTTCGAGCGGCGTGACCGATGCGCTCGCCCTGCCCGAGTCCGCGCAGGGCGCTCACCGGCGGAGACGCCGCGACGATTGCGCAGGCTGGTGCGTCGGGCTCATACTGCGCCGATCGTGGGCACGCTACCCGTCACAGAACCCGAAGGTGACGCCGTCGTGGGGAAAGCGACCCGGCCGACAGTTCCTCGGCCCCTGCTGCAGGCCGCGGGAATCCTCTTCGTTGCCCTGGGGGTGCTCTCCGTCAACGTCGCGAGGTCTCTGGTCCCCCTTGAGGCCATCGAATATCGCAAAGATTGCCGGGGTGAGACGTACTCGATGGCGTCCTGGCGCTACTGGGACGATCTGGCGGGAGCGGTGAACACCTATTTGAGGCGCACCGGTCCCGTGCGATTTCTCGAGGGTGAAGAAAAAGCGCCACCCACCTACGAAAGCCTCACCATCTATTGGGTCGCGCAGGAGAAGATCCAGCCATACGAGTTCTGGCGTACCCTGCCTCGCCGCCGATGGGCCCGCGAGGCGATTGACTGGACGCCCGCGCCGACCGAGGATGCGGGCCGGGCCATGCTGGCCGCCGCCGGGTTTCGCCTGCTGTCGGGCGTCTCCCCCTATCTCCTGGTCTGGCTGGGGCCGTTGCTTGCCATTCCGATGCTGGCCTGGCTGATCTGGTCCCTCTGCGCCAGGGCGCGACAGCCGGGGGCGGCGCTTGTGACCACCGTGCTGCTGGCATGTTCTTCCTACGTCGCGGAGATACTGACCCTCCCGCATTCCGCGGTCGGGTTTCAGTTCCTCGGCGTGATCCTGCTCGCCTCCCTCGCCGTCACCCTATTGTCTCCACCGGCTCCATCCCGGCGGAGAGCCGCGTGCTTCATCGGCTTGGCGGGCCTGTGGTTCGCGGTCTTCACCGTCACCCGAGCAGGAACCGGACTCGTTGCGCCCGGATTCGTTGCCTTGTTCGTCTTGTACGAGACGCGACTCGGTGCCTCCGGCAAGGCCGCGGTCCTGCGCGCGGCCGCCTGGGCGCTCCTCTTCCTGTCACCCTACCTCGTGGCCCGGCCGCCCGAGCACCACAACGTCTGGACCAGCGTCTGGGAAGGCCTCGCGGACTTCGGCGAGGATCGCGGCTTCTCATGGCACGACCGCGACGCCAAGAGAGCCCTGAAAGCCGCGGGCATCGAGCCGTTCGCGAACCCCAAGGAACTGTCGGAGGTTCACGAGACCTTCTTTCGGGAACGCGTGATCCAGGCGATCAGGGAAGACCCCGCGTGGTACGCGACCGTTCTGGTTCGGCGCGCTGTACGCACCCTCTCATTCCATGACCTCGCTCCCACCTGCGCTAGCGACGGGCAGGCGTCAGCCCACCCCACGTCGCACTACAAGTACACCACCACGGCGGAGCACTTCGGCATCGGCCCGAAACGTCACGAGTTCCCGTTCTGGGTGTTGCCCCTTCCCATCGCTCTCTGGGCAGCCCTCGCGGCCAGCGGCACCTTGCGGCGTTCTGCTTTCTGGCGGACGCAGGCCGGCGTCGGGCTCGTTCTGGTCGCGGGTGTCCTCCCCACCCCCGTCCTCATCTCAACCTTTGCGGGGCAGGAAACGCAGATGGCGGTGATCCTGGCCTTCTACTCAGCAGGGCAACTGGCCTCTCTGGTCGGCGGACGTCGTCCGGCCAGGGAACCCGAAACCGGCCGAGGCGTGTGAGGGGAGGCGGGGCGCTCCCCATCCACGCCATCGGCGAGAGCGTCAGTGCTTGCCGGGTTCGAGGGGCGTGCCCTTGCGGGTCGACAGGATGTAGGCCTCGACCGAGCGCAGGACGGGGTCGTTTTCCGCGAGGGGCTTGCCCTTGAGCGGATTCTCGATGCACCAGTTGATCATGTCCCGGAGCAGAGCCACCTTCTTGGTCTGGCTCTGGAACTTCGGGTAGGTCTCGGGATGGGTGTTCGCGCCGTCCGGATGGCACATGTCACAGGAGATGCCGATGGTGCCGCCGAGGGCCTTGGCGTTGTGATACGCCTTGTACCCCTCGTCGATCCACTTCTTCTCCTCGCGCTGCCAGAGCTGCAGGTCGCGCGCGGTGAACTTGGTGGGCTGAGCCGGTGCTTGAGCGGCCGGCGCCTGGGCCTCGGCCCCTCCGGAGCGGGCGGCAGTCTCGAGCGGGACGTTGCGCGCCCAGGAAGCCCAGCGGGCTTCGCCCTGGGTGCGGCGCCACGCCTGGAGCATCTGGGCCGCCACGTCCTTGGCCCGCTCGGGCGGCAGGACCTCGCCGGGCTTGAGGCCCGGGACGCTCATCACCGTCTCGCCGTCGCACAGGGTCACGCTGACATCCGCGACCGGGGTGGAACCGGCGGCCGCGGGACCGTCGGAGGCGCTCACCCGGGACGCGCCCACGGCGAGGGACGAGGCAGCGATCACCAACAGGATTCGATTCTGGATTCTGGACATGAGAGGGCTCCTAGTAGTTGACGTCCGACTCGCGGGGCGGCTTCGAGAGAAGGCCGTCGGAATCGAGATAGGCGGCGGAAACCTTGAGAGGATTCCGGCTCCAGAAGTTGAAATTCTTGTCGACCCGGCCGGTCGCGGCCACGTCGATGGTCCCGTCCCCGCACCCGTCGAATTCGTCGAAGGGATCGGCGCGGTTCATGCGAACCGTGAGCTTGGGCAGACCCTGTGGCGCGTACGGCCAGGGCCAGGCGGTGGAGAGCATCCCGTGGAAGTGGATGTTGCCGATCTTGTTGGTCAGCATCTGGTGGGTGTGGCCGTGAATGACGGTGACGGCCTTGAACTTCGCCAGGAGGGCCTGGACCTGTTCGGCGTCATCCGTCCAGAAATTCCACTTCTTGTACATCTTGTAGAGCGGAGAGTGGGAGAAGACGATGACCGGAGTGTCGACGGCCACACTCGCGAGGTCGTTCTTCAGCCAGTCGCGCTGGGCGTCGCCCACCGTGAACGGACGGCCGTTCGGGTTGTCGAGCTGAGCCATGGCGAGCATGCGCTCCATGTTGGTCATCTTCGGCCCGGTCCAGTAGTCCTCGACGATGACGGAGTTGAGGACCACGAAGTGGACGCCCTTGTGGTCGAACGAGTAGGTGTCCTTCCCGAAATGCTTGCGCCAGGCGTCTCCCATGTCGAGATACCAGTCGTGCTCGCCCACCATCATGCGCATGGGAGCCTTGACCGCCTTCAGGATCTGCGCCCCTTCCTCGAGTTCCTTGGCCTGGCCGAGTTGCGCGAGGTCGCCGCCATAGAAGACGAAGTCGGGCTGCGGATCGAGCGCGTTCACGTCGTCGACCGCCTTGAGGATCGACCGCACGAAGCGCTCGTTGAGCGACTTCTCGTAGAGGTGGGAGTCGGAGATGTAGGCGAAACGGAAACTCTGACCCGCGGCCTCGACATCCACCGGCTGGAAGGAATGAGGCGACAAGGCGCCGCTGATCGCGGCTCCCGCCGCGGCCACCCCCGACGCGCGCATGAAGTCGCGGCGGTTCAGGCGCTGAATGCGCTGAAAGTACTCGTCGCGCTTCTCGATGTACTGCTCGTATCGATCTTTCATGTCGTTACTTCCTCCAGGACTCTTTGGGTTCGACTACTTCTTCGGGTCGCGCAGGGCCGGGCGGTTGGCCGCCCCCGCGCCCTGGCCGGTCAGCGCTTCCATGAAGGCGACGAGGTCGTGTCTCTCGCCTTCGGTCAGCTTGAGGGGGGTGATGCCGCCGTCCAGGAACGGATTGGGTTCGCCGCCCTTGTCGTAGAACTCCACCACGCTGATGAGCGTTGGTTCGCTCCCGTCGTGCATGTAAGGAGCGGTCAGGGCGATGTCGCGCAGCCCCGATGACTTGAAGGCGCCGAGGTCCTTGGGCTGTTTCGTGGCGATGAACCGCCCGAGCTCCGAGAAGTTGGGATCGAAGGCAAGTTCCTGAAGATCGGCCACCTGGGTCGCCTTGCGGGCGAGCACCCCGAAGTCACGGCCCTTCGCGGCCACGCCGATGTTGTGGAACTTGTTGTCGGAAAAATTGGGCGTGTTGGCGGCGAAGGGGTGACAGGTGTTGCATCGCGCCTTGCCGTTCCACAGCACCCAGCCGCGCTGGGCGGATTCGGACATGGCCAGCTTGTCACCCGCCTGGAAGCGGTCGAAGGCGGAGTCGCCGCTCACCACCGTGCGCTCGAAGGTGGCGATCGCGGCGGCGACGTCGTCGATGGTGGGCGCGTGGCCGAAAATCTTCTGGAAGTCGGCCACGTAGGCGGGGTCCTTCATCACCGCAGCCACCACCATGTCGTGATCCTTCATGCCCATCTCGACGGGATTGGTCATCGGGCCCTTGGCCTGCTCCTCGAGGGTGGAAGCGCGGCCGTCCCAGAACTGGAACTCGTTGAACATCGAGTTCAAGACGGTGGGCGAATTGCGCGCGCCCTTCTTGCCGCCGATCCCTTCACCCACTTTCTTGCCGTCCGCGAAGCCCTTCTCGGGATCGTGGCAGGTGGCGCAGGAAACTGTTCCGTCCGCGGACAGACTCTTGTCGTAGTAGAGGCGGCGGCCCAGCTCGATCTTCTCGGGGGTCACCGGGTTCTCGGGCGGAATCAGGATCTCCCACAGGTCCGCGGGCAATCCCTTCGGAAGCTGAATCGGGCCGCTCGCGGCGCGAGCGATCGAAACCGCGGCCAGGCCGGCGACGGCTAGAACCAGGAGGCGTCGATACGCGGCTGACCTCGGACGAACGGCGCGCGGACGGTTGACGGGCATAGCTCAATCCTCTGTGCGAGGCCGGAGCATAGGGCGTGCCATCCGCCCCGGGCGCAGACTCCATCTCGGAACATGGACAAGTGGCGGGCTTTCCGTAGCTTCGTCGGGCGGCCGGCGTCCTGGATCCTGCGGCCCGTCCCGAAGAGCCTGCGTTGGGCGCCGGCGACCGGCGCAGTATCTGCGCCTTACCGGAGGCCGGGGACCTTGGCCGCGATGAGGTCCTTCATCTCGAAGTCGCGGCCGTTCGCGAACACGCGGCGAACCCGGTAGGCGGCGCTGATGTCTTCAAGCGGATTTCCCTCGACCAGGACGAGGTCAGCGAGCCGCCCCGGCTCGACGCTGCCCGCATCGAGCCCGAGCGCCTCCGCCGGCGTCACCGTGGCCGCGCGCAACGCCTGGTACGGCGTCATCCCCGCATTGACGTAGCCCGCCAGTTCTCCGTGGAGGTTCACGCCGTTCGGTGAATCCGTTCCGGCCACGATCCTGGCTCCGGCCCTGAGGAGGTCGACCACCATTTTCCCCGGGCCCGCGGGGTCGCCCGTGTCGACGCCCGGGGGAGCGGTGACTCTCCCGCTCGCGTAGGCCGCGACCTGATCCCGCATCCACTGCGGGTAGAGAGTGAACCTGGCGTCCCTGCCCAGATCGGAGTTCTTCGCGAAGACCAGTCGCGTGCCCGCGTTCGCGATCATGGGGCAGAAGATGGTCTGTGACTTTCCGAAGATCTGTATGACGTCCGAGTAGCTTCTCTGGAACGTGCTCATCTTCGGGGAGTAACCGCGCCGGCTGGTGGCCGCGGTGTGCTCGGTGTGGTCGACGCCCACGAAGGCCGAGGGGTAGACCTCGTGGGTCGCCACCGGCATCCCGTTCGCGTGCGCGAACTCGACCATGCGTCTTTGCTGGAGATCGGGCATGCGCACGTAACTCTTGACCAGGTCGTGTTGCAGGACCTTCGCCCGCTGCAGTTCCATCTCGAGCTGGCCGGGGCCGGAGATGGCGATGCCCATCTTGTAGTAGACCCGCTGCCACTCCATCAGGTAGCCCGTCGAGAAGACGCGCGGGCCGGGCCGCACCCCCGCATCGATGACTTCGCGATCCTCGACCGCTTCGTACGGCGTCCCCCCCGGGCTGCGCACGGTGGTGATCCCGAAGGACAGCCAGGCCCGCGCCTGGGCCTCGCCCATGTCCTTCTGGAGATGCGAGTGGAACTCGATGAGGCCGGGCATCAGGGTCAATCCCGCGCCATCGATGAAGTTCGGACCGGAATGGCCCGCCGGCTTGTGCGGGCCCACGCTGAGGATGCGGTTGCCCTCGATCACCACGTCGATGTCCGCGCGCGCGGTCTCGCTCCTGCCGTCGACGAGCCTTCCCGCGTGAATCAGCGTGCGTCCCTTCGGAATGTCGAGCGTGTACTTCAGATCGACGGGCACGTCCCTGACCTCACCGCTCTCGATGTCCATCAGCCGGAGCTTGTCCATCGACTGGTAGAGGACGCGCTTCGAGTCCCCCGCCCAGCTCGGCGAGTGGGCCTGCTCGGTGGTGAGGCGGCGCGGCGGTCCGAGAGGCTCGCCCGAGGGCGAGACCGGGACGATGGCGAGGACACCCTCGTAGATCATCGCCATCTTCGTGCCGTCGGGCGACCATTCGGGGCCGCAGCCTCCGCGCGAGTCGATGGAGAGGTTCGGCTGGGGCGCGAACCAGCGGTCGCCACCGCCCTCCGCGGACATGGTGAGGATCTGGTTCGTGCCTTCGCGAAAGCGGGTCGAATAGGGGGCGACCATCGCCACGGCCACGCGGCGGCCGTCGGGGGACCAGGTGGGCGTCCCGGGTCCGAAGAGGGAGTCGTGGATCCTCGTGACTTTGCCGTCGCCGACCGTCACCACCGAGACCGCGGCCCGGCGCCACATGCCGTCGACCTCGAGGAACGCGATACGCGATCCGTCGGGCGACCAGGACGCGCCCATGGGCTGGGTGGTGAGGCGCGTGAGCTGGCGGTCCTGGCCGGTCTGGAGATCGCGGACCCACAGTTGCAGCAGGCTTCCTCCCTTGTCCGAGGAGTACGCGAGTTTCGTGCCGTCAGGCGACCAGGCGGGCTCGGCGTCGAGAAAGCGGTCCTTGGTGACGTTCTCCGGCTTGCCGCCGATCGGCATGACCCAGATGTCGCCGATGGCGGCGAACGCGACCTTCGTGCCATCGGGGGAGATCCCGGGACGGACGATGCCGAGCACCTGGCGCGGGGCGGTTGACGCGAAGTCGCGCTTGCGATGGGGATACTCCGGATGCGTGACCTGCAGGGCCGCGGTGAACTCGATGGTCTGAGGAGCGGCGTCCGGCGCCGCGATCGAGCGCCTCCGGATCTTTCCATCCGAGACGTGGAAGAACTCCTCAGGGGAGGCCCAGGAGACGCGGAATGCGAATGCATTCTCGTTGCCGGTCAGCGACCTCCCGCCCAGTTCGAGCCTGCTCTGGCCGCCGCCCGAGGCGTAGTGGACAAGATTCCCACCCGGGCCCCAGGAAGCCGCGTCGGCACGGACCTTGGCATCCGTGATCCGCCGCTCCGCGCCGTCGAGCAGAGCCACCGCCCAGATCGACTGGGTGTTCCCGCGCGTGGAGCTGAACGCGATCTCCTTGTCGTCGGGCGACCAGGTGGGCATGGTGTCGTTGCCGGGATCCTTCGTCATCTGCCGCAGCGCGCCGCCGCGCAGATCGAGGACCCAGATGTTGTAGTCACTGCCCAGAGCGTCGCCACGATCGGACGAGAAGGCGATGCGCGTGCCGTCGTGCGAGTACGCGGGTTCGCGGTCGTCGAAGTTGCCCCAGGTGAGCTTTCGCTGATTGGAGCCGTCGGGTGAAATGGCCCACAGGTCGTAGCCGCCATCGCGATAGCCGAAGAACGCGATGGTCCTTCCCTCCGGCGACCACGCGGGCTGTCGCGCGTCGTTGAAGAGATCAGTGATCCGCTTCGCGGCGCCGCCTGTCGCGGGCAGCGTCCAGATGCTGCCCTGCAGGTCGATGGCAAGCGTCTGCCCGTCCGGCGAGACCGCGACCGACATCGAGGTGCCTTCGTTGACCGTGATGTCGATGGGCGCGTTCACCGCCGCCGCCCCCGCGGACGCCGCGCCCGTGGCCTGAACCCTGCCTGGGCTCATCGCCGCCGCGAGGGCCAGGAGCAGTCCGACCGGCAACAAGGGCGAGCGTTTCATTCTCAGGCCTCCAGTGCGCGCCGTCATGACGCGCCCCCGCTTTATACAGGGATCGGCGACTCAAGTACGCGGAGAGTCGCAGCGAGCCAGGCTTCTTTCGCGCAGCCAGCCGACCACCGCCCGGGCCGCGACGTCGTGTCCGCGGGGATTCCAATGGCCGTCATAGGGAAGGTAGGTCTCCCCTCCCAGGACGGAGGTGGCGGCCTGCAGCGGTGCGGTGAGATCGAGAAAGTCCCAGCCCGCCGGCGCGGTGATCTCCCGAAGACGCGTGCGGACGCGCGCCCGGTCCCATGCCGTATCGTCCAGCCCGTAGCGCTGAACCGTGAGATCCCAGTCGCGGTCGCTGATTTCGAAGCGCGCGGGGATGTAGACGAGGACCGGTCGGGCGTGCCGCGTGCGAATGCTCTCCCCGAGCGCGCCGAACAGAGCGGCTGTGGCTGCCCATGCCTCATCGAACTCAGCGAGCTGGCCGCGGGCCTTGTACGCGCGCAGTTCGTCAGGCACCGCCTCGGCCTTGATGGGATCGAGAACGCCGGCCCGCGCGAGCCAGCCGTGAAGGCGGGGAGCGCCGACCACGATCCTCTCCACCAGCAGTTGGCGAAGAGCGGAGCCTTCGATCGCGGCCCTCGGCTTCGCCTGGACGCCGAGGGACTCGGCGGTGCGGGAGGGCTCGGGCAGAGGCAGGTTGACGGGCACGATCTGACCGTCCGCGATTCTGGTCAGGGGCTTGGGAGATCCCCAGTAGTTGCCGCGGATGTTGTTGAGGATGTCGTTGTAGTAGGCGAAGACCAGGACCACGTCCGCGCCGAACGGCTCCCCTTCGCGCACGTACCAGAGGGCCTCCTGGTCGGTCGAGTAGCCATGCACACCGGCGTTCACCACCTCAATGGGGCATCCCTGGGAGCGTCCGATCGACTCGGCGCGCCGGGTCACCGACTCTTCGATCTCCACGGTGTAGGCCTCGATGAACGAGTCGCCCAGGGCAAGGACTCTAGTGGTCCCGGGCGCCTTCGTCATCGAACGCTCCACGTCGCGGAAGCCGAGCGAGTTGATGGCGACATTCGTCTGGTAGTCGCGACGGCTGTACCTGACCGAGGTTCCGGGCCGGTTCCGCCAGCCGAGCACGGGGTCGAGCTGGCTGTAGACCCCCTGCTCTCCCGAGGTGATGACCGGACGGCGGGCGATGATGACGCGCGCGCCGATCTCCAGCACGCCGAGCCCGACGAGAGCGCTCAGGCCGAGGAGGAGGAGGTTGCCCGCCCACCCGGGCAGGGTCACGCGGGGTCGGGGGCTCAACGCGGGCTTGGTAGTGGTTGCATGGGGTTGCTTCGTGGCCCGAGGCCAGGCATCGCGGTGCCCAAGGGCACCGCTGCGCGCTCGCTCTGCATTTCGCTAGGCTCCTCGCAATGACGTAGGGGCTCCGGTTGCTGGTCCTCGCGTGGGGGTGACTGTGTGGTTTCGCGCTCGCGGTTGGTTCGCTAGAACGTGGGTGATTCTTCGTATTCGCCGAACACTTCGCGCAGGGCGTCGCACATCTCGCCTATGGTGGCGTATGCGCGGCTGGCCTCGACGATGAGGGGCATGAGGTTCGCCGTGCCCTTCGCCCCGGACTTCAGGTCGGCGAGGGCCTTCTCGACCCGCGCGTTGTCGCGGCGCTTCTTGAGGGCGGCCACGCGGGCGGTCTGCTCGCGCGCGGTGGTCTCGTCGATGTAGAGGATGTCGAACGGCTTCTCTTCCATGGTGTAGCCGTTGACGCCCACCACGATCTTCTCGCCCCGCTCCATCGACTGCTGGAACCGGTACGAGGCCTCGCCGATCTCGCGCTGGGGGAAGCCCTTCTCGACCGCGGCCACCATCCCGCCCATGGCGTCGATCTTGCGAATGTATTCCATGGCCTCGGCTTCGATGTCGCTGGTGAGCTTCTCCACGAAGTACGAACCGCCGAGGGGATCGGCGGTGTGGGCGACGCCCGTCTCCTCCGCGATGATCTGCTGGGTGCGCAGCGCGATGGTGACCGCGTCCTCGGTGGGAAGGGCCAGCGCTTCATCGAGCGAGTTGGTGTGCAGGGACTGCGTGCCCCCGAGCACCGCGGCGAGCGCCTGCAGCGCGGTGCGCGCCACGTTGTTCACCGGCTGCTGGGCGGTGAGAGACACGCCCGCGGTCTGGGTGTGGAACCGGAGCATCCACGATCGCGGATTCTTCGCCTTGAAGCGCTCGCGCATGGTGCGGGCCCAGATGCGGCGGGCGGCACGGAACTTGGCGATCTCCTCGAAGAAGTCGGAGTGGGAGTTGAAGAAGAAGGAGAGGCGGGGCGCGAAGGAGTCGACATCCATGCCGCGATCCACGCACCACTGCACGTACTCGATGCCGTCGCGGAGGGTGAAGGCGAGTTCCTGGGCCGCGGTCGAGCCGGCCTCGCGGATGTGGTAGCCGGAGATCGACACCGTGTTCCACTTCGGCATCTTCTCCGTGCAGTACTGGATCATGTCGACGAGCAGACGCATGCTCTGCTTCGGCGGGAAGATGTACTCCTTCTGGGCGATGAACTCCTTCAGGATGTCGGCCTGGATGGTGCCCGCGAGCTGGTCGGCCGGCACCCCCTGCTTTTCGCCCACCAGCATGTAGAAGGCCACCAGCATGGGCGCCGGGGAATTGATGGTCATCGACGTGGTCACGTCACCGAGCGGAATCCCGTCGAACAGCGTCTCCATGTCGTCGAGCGAGGTCACGGCCACGCCGCACTTGCCGACTTCGCCGAGCGACAGTTGATGATCCGGATCGCGGCCCATCAGGGTGGGCAGGTCGAAGGCGACGGAGAGGCCCATCGAACCGTGGGCGAGGAGGTACTTGAAGCGCTCGTTGGTCTGGGCCGCCGAGCCGAAGCCCGCGAACTGGCGCATGGTCCAGGTCTTGCCGCGATACGCGGTCTTGTGCACGCCGCGCGTGAAGGGGTAGCTGCCGGGGTCGCCCAGGTCGCGGTCGTAGTCGATGTGCTTCACATCCTCGGGCCGGTACAGGGGCTCGATAGGCCGGCCCGAGATGGTGGTGTACGGCTTCAGTTCGCGACCATCGTCTCTGCTCTTGGCACTCGCGGTCGTCTCGGTCTTGGCCATTCGGGTCTCCTGGGGGACGTCTTCCTATCGAGTCTAGCGGCCCCGCACCCCTCGAGCCATCTGCGAGAATGCGCCACTCATGGACTCCCGCGCGTTCCGCCGTCACCTGTCCCTCGCCTGGCAAGCGCTCAGCGCCCCCCCGAAGGCTCCCCACCGTCACGAGCATCCCACGTACTCCGAGGCCGAACTGCTGCGCCGGGCGGACGAGTTCAATCGCAACGCCGAGAAGCACTGGCAGAGCAT
>DAORUA010000078.1:0-12095 GCA_035432945.1 Vicinamibacteria bacterium
CAACGAAGAGTTCTCCTGGGTGGGCTGGATCGGGGTCAACGTCGACCTGGTCGAAAAAGGGAAGTGGTCGGCCCACTTCGATCCGTACGTCGAATCCATCCTCGGCCACCGCGTGCGCTCGTTCGAGGCGGTGCAGGTGAACTACTCCTTGCAGGTCGGTCTTCGCCGGGAGATGGGCCGCGGCCGGCTCGGGACGTTCTTCCACCACGTTTCCCGGCACGTCCAGGACCGGGACAAGTACCAGGCGGTGGACTGGAACTTCCTCGGCCTCGCCTGGGATTCGCCCTGGCCGAAGTCGTGGGACCGTCGAGGGGGCTACTCGATCTCGGCCGGATTTACCACTCTAAGTTCCGGGGTCGACTACGACTGGGAGGGAAGGGCTGCGATCGACATCGATGTCTTGAGAACGGGGAGCCAGGCGCTCTTCATCCTGGCCGACGTGCGCTACGTGGGGGCCAACCCGAGTCTCGGATTTCCCCGGGGCTCCTTCGCGGACTTCCGCGCGGAGGCGGGCTACCGCCACTTCCAGGCGTCATCTCAGTTCGCGCTCTTCGCGGCCTACGAACATCGCAACGACGCCGCGATTCCGACCGCGCTGGTCATCGACCGCGCGCTCTTCGGATTCCGCATCCGCGGTCAGAGGCGGCAGTCGCCGGCGATCCTCCCGCTTCCCTGACTGAGGGTTCCTGGCGTTCCCTGCATGGGAAGGCCGACCACGGTCAGGAGGGCTCGGCGCTCCCGCCGAGAATCGCCTTCAACTCCTTGCCCATCCGGAAGTAGGGCACTCGCTTGGCCGGAACCTCGACGCGCTCGCCCGTCTTCGGGTTGCGGCCCTTGCGAGGGGCGCGCGACCTGAACCGGAAGGAGCCGAGTCCGCGGATCTCCACTTCCTCTCCCTTCTTGAGCGCCGATACGACGCCCTTGAGAAAGGAATCGACCACGATGGCGGCCTGAACCTGGGTGAAGTCGAGGCGCCGCGCGACCCCGGCCACGATGTCGGCCTTGGTCAGCGATCGTTGGGTGGCGGGTTTTTCGGCGGAAGTGTCGGGCATGGGAGCACTTAAGAGTGTACCAAAGAGCGCCCGCCGATCTACCGCTCCTCGATTTTTCGGGGGAAGGCGGCCCCATCACTCGCAGTCAGGTCGACGATCTCGGGACGCCAGGTGGCGGGGTCGCCGGAGAGACCGTCCTTCGCGCTCACCACTTCCACGCGCGAGGGCACGATGCGGTAGAGAATGTAAGCTTCAGGTTTGTCTGCGGGGAAGAACGCATCCCAGTCCTTCTTGCGGTGCGCGGCCTTCTCCGGGTTCGGCACCTCGGCAGCGCGTCCGATCAGGGTGACTGACGCGGATCGGGCGGGGTCGAAGTACAGGAGGGTCACCCTCGGATCCTTCCTGATTTCCCCGACCTTGCGGCTCAGGGGGTTGGTGGCGACGTACACCACGAGCGCCGGATCGGGATCGAGGGGGTCGACGACGCGCGCCTGCGGCTGGCCAAGGTCGCCAATGGTCACCATGGTGCAGAAGCGCGCCCCGCTCACGATCTGCCGGGCGATTCCGAGAACGCGCTCGCGGTTTTGGGCCGGGCTCACGGACCGCGGCTTCTCCTGGGCCCCAAGGAGCGGGCCCGGCGCGAGGAGCAGGGCGAGAAGAGCTGCGGTTCGAGAGCGAGCCCCCATGGAGAACCCTAGGCGCCGGCCGTCGCTTCTCGGCGCTCCTTGAGGGCCGCCACCAGCTTCTCGATGTCCTCGTCGTTGTTGTAGAAGTGGGTCGAGACGCGGATGCCTTCGGGCTTCTGGGTCACCATGATCCCCTTGCCGCGAAGGAACTCGGTGGTGGCGTCCGGGTCCTCGGCCGCCACCAGGGTCTGCCCCGAGCGGCCGGAGCCGGAGGGGGAGAGGACCTCGAAGTCCGCGTGCCGGAGCGCGGAGGTGAGGGTGGTGTTCAGTTGGAGGACGCGGGACTGGATGCGGTCGCGCCCGATGCCGTCGAGATAGGAGACCGCGGCGCCGAGGGCGAAGATGCCGGGGAAGGAAGGGCAGCCGAACTCGTAGCGCCGGGCCGCGGCCACGGGGACGCCCGCCCGGTTGTTGAAGGCGAACGGATCCTTGACGCTTCGCCAGCCCATGCCGCGGGGCGGGCGCTTCAGGAGTTCCTTGCTGACGTAGACGAATCCGGCGCCGTAGCCGGCCATCATCCACTTGTGGCCGGCGCAGGCGAGGCCGTCGATCTGCATGGCCTTCACGTCGATTTCGAAGGCCCCCGCGGACTGCGAACCGCAGACGAGGAGCGGGCGCCGGCCCTTGATCGCGCCCAGGGCTTCGAGGTCGATGCGGAAACCATTCGAGAACTGAACGTGACTGACCGCGATGGAGGCGGCGCGGGGGGCGTGAATCTCGTCGAACATCTCGAGACGCAGCTCGCCCTCGATCGCGGGCACGAACTGCATCTGCGCGCCGCGATGGACGAAGGGCAGGGTGACGGTGGGAAACTCCATCTCATCGGACAGAACCGGGCCGTCGTGGGCCACGAGGTCGGCCAGGATGTTCATCCCGTCGGAGGTGTTGGTGACGAAGGCGATCTCGTCGGCCTGGGCGCCGATGCAACGGGCCACTCGCTCCCGGACCACTTCCATCTGGGCGAGCCAGAGGTCCCAGTGTTCGTCGCCGCCCTCCTCGAGTTCCTGCTGGTACCGGGTCACCGCCTCGCGAACCCAGCGCGGGGTGATGGACCCGGCGGCCGCGTTCAGGTAGACGCGTTCGCTGGTTCCCGGAAAATCCTGACGGAGGTCGTCCCAATCGCGGCTCATATCGAGGCAGAGGATACTTCGTCCGGGAAGGGTCTGTAGCAGCGGGAACCGCCCGGGCTGAACTTGAAACTCCGATATGCTCACGGCGGAAATGAACCCATCGGGGGAGAGCGACGCTTCAGAGTCGCAAATAATCGCGGCGCCCGCGGGCCGGGACGGGCGCTGGCTGGGAGACTGGCTCCTCCACCGGCGGAACGATCAACCCGCTCATCAGGCCACCGCTCCCTGGTGGCAGGTCATGTGCCTCACCGGGGTCGACTATTTCTCCACCCTGGGTTATCAGCCCAGCATCGCCATCGCCGCGGCGGGCGTCCTCTCCCCGTTCGCGACCTTGGTGCTGGTCCTCGTGACCCTCGGAGTCGCGCTCCCCGTCTACACGCAGGTCGCGCATTATTCGCCGCATGGACAGGGCAGCGTCCTCATGCTCGAAGAACTGCTCCCGCGATGGCGCGGCAAGGTCCTGGTCCTGGTCCTGCTGGGTTTCGCCTTCACAAGCTTCGTCATCACCATCACCCTGTCCGCGGCCGACGCCACCGCTCACATCGTGGAGAACCCGTACGCCCCGGCCTCCTGGCGATTTCATCCCGTCCTCCTTACCAGCCTCCTCGTGCTCGCGCTGGGCGCGGTGTTTCTCAAGGGATTCAAGGAGGCGATCGGGGTGGCGGTGCTCATCGTGGCCGTCTACCTCGGCCTGAACGTCATCCTTCTGGTCCGCGGTCTCGTGGAGCTGTGGGAGCACCCGGAGTTGATCCATGCCTTCCGGGTGAACCTGTGGACCGGGCATCCCACCGTGTTCTCCGTGATCGCCGCCAGCGTGTTCGTCTTTCCGAAGCTGGCTCTGGGTCTGTCCGGTTTCGAAACCGGCGTTGCGGTGATGCCCCTGGTCAAGGGCGATCCCGCGGACGCCCCCGCGCGCCCGCAGGGGCGGATCCGGAACACCAGGAAGATGCTGATCTCCGCCGCCCTGATCATGTCGGTCTGCCTGGTCGCGAGCAGCTTCATCACCACCATCCTGATTCCGCACGAGTTCCTGGCGCACGGGGGACCGGCAGAAGACCGGGCCCTCGCGTATCTTGCGCACGAACTTCTGGGCGACGTCTTCGGCTCCATCTACGATTTCGCGACCATCGCGATCCTCTGGTTTGCGGGGGCGTCGGCGATGGCCGGACTGCTGAATCTCGTGCCTGCCTACCTGCCCCCCTACGGGATGGCGCCCGACTGGGCCCGTGCCACGAGGCCGCTGGTGATCGTCTTCACCCTGCTCTCCCTCGCGGTGACCTGGGCCTTCGACGCCAACGTGAAGGCCCAGGGCGGCGCGTACGCGACCGGGGTCCTCACCCTGATGACCTCGGCGGCCATCGCGGTAGCCATCGAGAAGAAGAAGGAGCGGTCGCGCTGGTTCTTCGCCGTCCTGGCCCTGATCTTCATCTTCACCACCGCGGTCAACATCCGCGAGCAGCCGAGCGGCCTCCATATCGCCTCGCTGTTCGTGGTCGGCATCGTGGGCACCTCCATCGTCTCTCGGGCCATGAGGTCGACGGAACTCCGCGTGGGCTCGGTCCGGTTGAGCCCGAAGGCCGAGGAGTTCATCGCCTCGCTCGGCGAGTGCCCGGTCCGCATCATCGCGCACCGCCCGGACAAGCGGACGGTCGAGGAGTACGGCCGCAAGGAAGCCCAGGCCCGCGAAGACCACTCGCTCAACAGCGGGGAACCGGTGATCTTCCTGGAGATCATGCAGGGCGACGCCTCGGCCTTCGAGGAGGACCTCGAGGTCCGGGGCGTCCGCATCGGGGAGCATCGGATTTTGAGGGCGACCTCGCCCGCCATCCCCAACGCCATCGCCGCTACTCTCCTGGAGGCCCAGCGAAGGACCGGCCAGATCGCGCACGCGTACTTCGGATGGACGGAGGGGAACCCGATCGCCTACGTTCTGCGGTACATCGTGCTCGGCGAGGGGGACACCGCGCCGGTGACCCGCGAGGTTCTTCGCCGGGCGGTGAAGGATCAGGAGGCGCGGCCTCGCATCCATGTCGGATAGCGCCCCGGTAAGCACCGCCCCCCCGGAGCCGGTCCGTCCGGACAACCGCTGGCTGCGGGACTGGCTGCTCAAGAGCCATGATGGCTCGAGCAGCCACGCTCCCTCGACCGCGCCGTGGTGGCAGGTGATGTGCCTGACCGGAGTGGACTACTTCTCGACCCTGGGGTATCAGCCCGGGATCGCCTTTCTGGCCGCGGGAATCCTCTCTCCTCTCGCGACCCTGATCCTGGTTTGCGTGACTCTTGGAGTGGCGCTGCCGGTGTACGCGCAGGTCGCCCGCCACTCCCCGCACGGCCAGGGCAGCATCATGATGCTCGAGGAACTCCTGCCGCGCTGGCGGGGGAAGGCGTTCGTGCTCGTGCTCCTCGGCTTCGCCTTCACCGACTTCGTGATCACCATGACCCTCTCCGCGGCGGACGCCACCGCGCACATCGCCGAGAACCCGTTCGCGCCCCGCTTCGTGGCCGGGCACCTGGTGCTCGTCACCGCCATTCTCCTCGTCGGCCTGGGCGTTGTCTTTCTTCGCGGATTCAGCGAGGCGATCGGGGTCGCGGTGGCGGTGGTGCTCGTGTACCTGGTCCTGAACGGAATCGTCCTCGCCAACTCCCTGCTGCTGCTGGCCTCCCAGCCGGACCTTCTTTCCACGTGGTGGGCGAGGGTTTCCGTCGCCGAGGGGAATGTGGCCGGGGCCATAGGACTGAGCCTCCTCCTGTTCCCGAAACTCGCGCTCGGCCTGTCGGGCTTCGAGACGGGGGTCGCCTTGATGCCCCTGGTCACCGGCGACCCCGAGGATGCGGATCGCCCCCGGCCCGAGGGCCGGATCCGGAACACCCGGCGGATGCTCCTGACCGCGGCGGTGGTGATGAGCCTCGCCCTCGTGGCCTCGTCGGTCGCGACCACGATCCTGGTCCCGCCCCGGGAGTTCATCGAGGGCGGACGGGCCTACGGGCGGGCCCTCGCCTATCTGGCCCACGAGCAGTTCGGCGACGCCTTCGGCACGGTGTACGACCTGAGCACCATCGCCATCCTGTGGTTCGCGGGAGCTTCGGCCATGGCCGGCCTTCTGAACCTGGTGCCTCGCTACCTTCCCCCCTACGGCATGGCTCCGGACTGGGCGAGAGCGACGAGGCCCCTGGTGCTGCTGTTCACCCTGATCTCCCTCGCGGTCACCGCAGCCTTCAACGCCGACGTGGCCGCGCAGGGCGGAGCGTACGCCACCGGCGTCCTGGTCCTGATGACCTCCGCGGCGGTGGCGGTGACCATCGTCAACTGGGGCGAGCGGACGCGCTGGCTCTACCTGCCCATGTCGCTCATCTTTCTTTACACCACGGTGGTGAACGTGATCGAGCGGCCCGAGGGGATCAAGATCGCCACCTTCTTCATCGCGGGCATCGTCGGGACCTCGGTCATGTCCCGGGCCCTGCGGTCCACGGAGCTTCGCGTGGTGAACGTGAACTTCGGGCCCAAGGCCACCGAGTTCCTGGCCGCGGTCTCGCCCCACCCGGTTCGCCTGATCGCCCATCGGCCGGGCCGGAGGACGATCGACGAGTACGACCGCAAGGAACTCCAGGCGCGCGAGGACCACTCGCTCACCAGCGGCGAGCCCGTGATCTTCCTGGAGGTGGTGCAAGGAGACGCATCGGCCTTCGCCGGCGATCTCGAAGTCCGCGGCGTGCGGGTCGGCCGCCACCACATCCTGAGGGCGACCGCGGCCGCGATCCCCAACGCCATCGCCGCGACCCTGCTGGAGGCCCAGAAGCGGACCGGCCAGATCTCCCACGCCTACTTTGGGTGGACGGAGGGGAATCCCATCGCCTACGTCCTCAAGTTCATCTTCCTCGGCGAGGGTGACACCGCCCCGGTGACGCGGGAAGTGCTGCGCCGGTCCGTGAAGAATCAGACCGAACGCCCGCGCATCCATGTCGGCTAGATTGCGGGCGCGCGCGGAGCCATCCATGGGGGATTCCGGGCTGCGAGCAGGGGGCGAATGAACGGGAACGAAGATCGGGGCTATTTCCATCGGTACATCGGCCTGCCCTTCGAGGCTCTCATCCTGCAGGGGAGCTCGACGCGCCAGTTGTCGTTCGCGGTGGCCATCGGGGTGACCTTCGGTCTCTTCCCGATCATGGGCGTCTCCATCCCGTTCTGCTTCGTGGCCGCCCTGGTCTTCAAAGCGCCCCAGCCTCTGACCCACGGCGTCAACTACGCCATGTACCCGCTCCAGATCCCCCTCATCTTCGTGTTCGTCCGGCTGGGGGAGTGGATCATGGGCGCGCCCAACGTGTCGCTCGCCCCCTCGGAGATTCTCGAACTCGCGCGCACCGACCTGGTGAGATTCGTCGAGGAGTTCGGCCTGACCTGCCTCCACGCGGTGCTGGCCTGGAGCATCTCTGCCCCCCTGATCTTCGTGGGTACCTTCTCCGCGGTGCGGCCGGTGATCGCCCGCCTCCGCGACAAGCACCTGGTGAAGGCCCCGTGATGGGATCCCCCGTCCGGATGCCCGAAAGACCGTCACAATAAAGTAGATAGGGTCTTGCCGGTGAGGGCGGTTCGCCCTTATACTGTGCCTTGCTTGAGTGGGCAGACGCCCACTCTTTTTTTTCCATCGCGAAGCGTTCTTTCGAAGTTCCGGAGAAGACTTGACCGTAGCCGCCGCAGCCGCTCAATCCGAAAAAGACGCCCGAAAGGGGCTGGAAGTGGAGGCCCTGGTGCGCTCCGCGGCGGAGCGTGTGGCCGCCTCGTCCGGCCTCGATCTCGTCGACATCGAGATGAAGCGGGGCGGCAAGGGCCCCTTGCTGCGGATCTTCCTCGACAAGCCGGGCCGGATCAGCCTGGATGAGCTGGAAAACGCGTCAAGGGAGATCTCGGCCATTCTCGACGTCGAGGATCCGATCGGGCGGTCCTACACCCTCGAGGTCTCGTCTCCGGGGATGACCCGGCCGCTCAAGACCCCCGCCGATTTCAAGCGAGTGATCGAAAAGAACGTCCAGATCGCTTTCGTCGACGCCCCCGTGGCCGCGGCCGACCAGGCCGGGGAGGACGCGGCGGTTCCCGTGAAGGAGATCAAGGGCCGCCTGCTGGCGGTGAACGATAACGAAGTCCGCATCGTCCCCCGCGATAACAAAGGCCGCGAAGGCGCCGAAATTGCCGTGCCGTTCTCGGCTCTGCGCCACGCCCAAAGAGAGATTTCGTTCAGGTAAATCATGGCTAACGAGCTGAAAGTACGCATCGAGCAGGTCTCCCGGGAGAAGAACCTCGACCCCGAGGTGGTGATCCGGGCGATCGAGGACGCGATCCTCCAGGCCGCCAAGCGCTTCTTCAACAACGACGAAGACCTGCGCAGCCGCTTCAATCACGAGAGCGGCGACATCGACGTCTTCGCGGTCAAGGAAGTGGTGGAGAAAGTCACGGACGAGGAGATCGAGATCAGCCTGGAGGAGGCCCGGGAACTCATTCCCGAGGCCGAGCTCGGCATGGAGATCGAGTTCCCGAAGCAGACCGAGGGTCTCGGGCGGATCGCCGCCCAGGCCGCGAAGCAGGTCATCTTCCAGAAGGTGCGCGACGCCGAGCGCGATAACGTCATCGCCGAGTTCGAGCGCCGCCGCGGCGACGTCCTCAATGGCGTGATCAAGCGCCAGGAAGGCACCGACTACATCATCGACCTCGGTCGCACCGAGGCCGTCCTGCCGCGCAAGGAACAGAGCCGGGCCGAGAACTACCAGACCGGCGATCGGATCCGCGTGGCCATTCTCTCCGTGCAGCGTTCGACGCGCGGCGGGCCGCAGGTGACGGTCTCCCGCACCGACGGCGCCCTGCTGCGCAAGCTCCTCGAGATGGAGGTTCCGGAGATCTTCGACGGCACGGTGAAGATCCGCGCCTGCGTGCGCGAGCCGGGGGAGCGCGCCAAGGTCGCGGTCGAATCGACCCACAAGGACATCGATCCCATCGGGGCCTGCGTCGGCATGAAGGGCACCCGCGTCCAGGCGGTCATCCGCGAACTGCGCGGCGAGAAGATCGACATCATCGAATGGGATGACGATCCGGTCGCCCTCGTTAAGGCGGCGCTCCAGCCCGCTCAGGTGTCGCGCGTCCAGATCGTCGACTCCGAGCAGAAGATCATGGAAGTGGTGGTCGAGGACAAGCAGCTTTCGCTCGCCATCGGCAAGCGCGGGCAGAACGTGCGCCTGGCCGCGAAGCTCGTGGGCTGGCGGATCGAGATCAAGAGCGAAGAAGAAAAGCGCCTCGAGGTCGCGGCCCAGCTCTCCGAGTTCAAGAGCATGGAAGGCGTCGACAAGGACATCGTCCAGCGCCTCATGGACGCCCGGGTCCAGGGTCTTGAACACCTCCTCCAGATGACCGACGAGGAGTTCGCTTCGATCGACATCGACGAGGCCACCGCCGCGTCGCTCCGCCAGGCCGCCACCGCGGCCCTGCCCAAGGTCGCGGTTCGCGAAACGCCGGCCGAGCCGACCACCGAGCCTTCCACCGAATCCGCCCCCGAGTCCGACGAAGCGGCGGCCCAGCCCCCGGCAGGAGAACCTGCCTAGTGTCCTTGGGCCTCGTTCCGTCCTCGATCCACCGGATCTCCGCACCCCACATACGTCCAGAAACAGGTCGATAAAGAGCTTCATGCCCAAACCCCGCGTCTACGAACTCGCCCGCGAACTCGGTCTCTCCTCCCAGGAGATCATCGAGAAGCTGAAGGCGATGGGAATCGAGGCGAAGGCCCCGTCGAGCTCCGTCGACGAAGACCAGGCCACCAAGTTCAAGCGGCACGTCCGCCTCGAGAGCCAGAGCTCCAAGAAGAACCGGGTCTATGGATCCGAGGAGGACGAGGGCGAACGCGACGCGCTCGAGAAGGAGCGCGCGGCCAAGGTCGCGGCCGAGCGCGCCGAGCGGGAGCGCGCGGCGAAGGAAGCGGAGGCCGAACGGGCCGCCCGCAAGGCGGGTGCTCGTCCGAAGGCCGCAGCCGCGGCCGCCGCGCCTGCGCCGGCGGTTCGACTCGCTCCCCGGGTCGCGGTCAAGTCTGAACCCGCGCCCGAGCCGGCTCCCGTGGAGACGCCCGCGGTCAAGCCGCTCGCTCCCGCCGCGGCCGCCGGGCCGCAAGCGCCCGCGGTCGCCCCGGTCGCGACGAAGGAAGAGCCCGCGGCGGCGCCCAAGGCGCCGATCACCGTGGCCCCGATCGGCCGCGCGCGGAAAGCCGCGCCCGCCGAACCCGAGGCGCCCGCGGTCGAGACCTCGCCCGCCGGCGACATCCCGGCGGAGCCCGGGCCGATTGCGCGCGCCACCGAGGCCGAGGCTTCTCTCGACGCCGACGACAACATCGACGATGGCGTGCCCGCGGTCGGCCCATCGGCGGCGCCGGTCAGGATGACGCCGCGCATCGCCCCCCTTCGTCCCATCGGGCGACCGGCAGCCGCGGCGAAGGCCGGGACGGCCGGAGCCCCGGAAGGACCGACTCCCGGCGAAACCGCGGAGCCCCAGGCGCCGCTCGTGGTGAAGCCGATCGCTCCGGTCATCCGCGCCATTCGCCCCATCGCCTCTCCTTCTCGAACCACCGGCCAGCACCGCGTGGCCACCCGTCCCGGGGCTCCGCCCCAACGGCCGGGTCTGCGCGGGGGCACGCCCGGGATCCGCGGCGCGCAAGCTCCGGCCACCACCGGCCCGTCGGGCCGCGCGGGCGGCCCTCCCTCGCCTTCATCTCAGCCCTCCTCGCCGGGAAGCCGTCCGGGCGCCTATCGCCCGGGCATCGGCGCGCGCCGCCAGCCCAGGGAGAAGGGGGCTCGCGAGATCACGCCGATCGTCACCCAGGAACGTCCGAAGTGGACCGGGCCCCTGCGCCCGATCACCATCACGGAAGGCGTCACGGTGAAGGAACTGTCGGAGCGCATGCCCGACGCCAAGAACCGCGACATCCTCAAGTACCTCATCAGCAAGGGGCTGATGCTCACGGTCAACCAGACCCTCGATATCGAGATCGCGCAGGATGTGTGCCGCGAGTTCGGTTACGACGCCACCGTCCGCTCCTACGAAGAAGAAGTGGTGCAGGAACAGAGCGAGGTATCCACCACCGTCGGTTCCGTGCCGCGCGCTCCCGTGGTCACGGTCATGGGCCATGTCGACCACGGCAAGACGTCCCTCCTCGACGCGATCCGCGAAACGCGGGTGGCGGAACGAGAGCACGGCGGCATCACCCAGCACATCGGCGCCTACAAGATCGAGGTGGGCCATCGCGCGGTGGTCTTCCTCGACACGCCCGGCCACGAAGCGTTCACCCTCATGCGGTCCCGCGGAGCGAGGGTCACCGACATCGTCGTCCTGGTGGTCGCGGCCGACGATGGCGTGATGCCGCAGACCCTCGAGGCCCTCGATCACGCGAAGGCGGCGGGCGTGCCCATCGTGGTCGCGGTCAACAAGATCGACAAGGCGGAAGCTCAGCCCGACCGCATCCGCCAGCAGCTCGCGGACCGCGGCCTGCTCCCCGAGGAGTGGGGCGGTCAGACCGTCTTCGTCAACGTCTCGGCCAAGAAGAAGCAGAATCTCGATCAGCTCCTCGAGATGATCCTGCTCCAGGCCGACATGGGCGAGTACAAGGCGATGCCCGACAAGCCGGCGCGCGGAACCGTCATCGAATCGCGCCTCGACAAGGGCCGCGGTCCGGTGGCGAACATCCTCGTGCAGGACGGCACCCTGCGCATCGGCGACGTGGTCGTTGCCGGGGCGGTCTCCGGTCGCATCCGCGCCCTCATGAACGACCAGGGTGAACGGCTTCGCGAGGCCGGCCCCTCGACCCCCGTGGAAATCCAGGGTCTCGACGATGTGCCGGAACCCGGCGATTCGCTCTTCGTGGTCGAAGACTCGGTCAAGGCGCACACCATCGTCTCCTTCCGCCAGCAGAAGCTCAAGGACAAACAGCTCGCGCTGCAGTCGAGGGTTCGTCTCGAGGCCATCGCCAAGCCGGGCGGCGGGACGGAAGGTCCGATCGAACTGCCCCTGGTCCTCAAGGCCGACGTGCAGGGTTCGGTCGAGGCCCTCACCGAGCAGTTGAAGAAGATCCCGCAGGAGAAGATCCGCCTGCGCATCATCCGGTCCGGCGTGGGCGCCATCAACGAGGGCGACGTTCTCCTCGCCGCCGCTTCCGAGGGCATCGTGGTCGGCTTCAACGTGCGGCCGGAGCGCAAGGCCGCGGAGTTCGCCGAGCGTGACAACATCGAAGTGCGGCTGTACACCATCATCTACGACGTGGTGG
>DAORUA010000079.1:0-12087 GCA_035432945.1 Vicinamibacteria bacterium
CCGCCTGTGGGAGAGGTGCTGCCGTCTTCCCCGCGCGCGATGAGGCGCCTCGCCGAAAGCCAGGTGGCGAGGAGGGTGGCGAGGGCGAGCAGGGCCGCCACCAGCCGTCCGGAGAAGAGGCTCGGACCGAAGAACTGGAAGCTTCCGGCCAGCAGCCAATAGGTGAGCGGTGGCTTGTCGTAGAAGGGCTCGCCCCGGTAGTAGGGAACGAGCCAGTCCGATCGCTCCACCATGGCGCGCGCGGCGTCGAGGAAGTAGATCTCCGCCCGTTCGATGGGCGCATCGGAGAGGCCGACCACGAAGGCCGCGGCGGAGAGGGCCAGGATCAGCCCGAGCAGGAGGCTGGACTTCTGGTTCTTCAAGGAGCGGCCGGGGTCTTCTTCAAGTGGAGCTGTCCGCACGCGGCGAGCACGTCCTGGCCCCGGGGCTTGCGCACCGAGACGGGAATACCGGCGTCGAGAAGGATGCCCTCGAACCTCTCCACCTGGGCCTTCCGGGGCGCCTCGAAGGGGATGGGGCCGGCGGGGTTGAGGGGAATGAGATTGACCTTGCCGTTGCGGCCGCGGAGGAGGCGGGCGAGGGCGTGCGCGTGCTCGTCGCGGTCGTTCACGTCCTTCAAGAGGACGTACTCGTAGGTGACGCGTCCCCCGCGGGGCGAGGGGTAGGAGTCGGCGGCGGCGATCACGTCCTTGAGCGCGTACTTGTTCTCGATGGGCATGAGCTCGGCCCTGAGCTTCGAGGTGGGCGCGTGCAGGGAGATCGCGAGATTGGGCCGCACCGGCTCGAGCTTCAGCTTCTCGAGGGCGGGAAGGATGCCCACGGTGGAGAGGGTCAGCTTCTTGGGGGTGATGGCGAAGGCGTGGGGATCCATCAGGATCCGGAGCGCCTCCATGGTGTTCTCGTAGTTGAGGAGGGGCTCGCCCATCCCCATCACCACCACGTTCCAGGGGCGCTCGTCCTTCGACGAAGCGCGCGGGGCCTGATCCATCACCTCGGCCACCTGGGAAAGGATCTCCCAGGCCTTGAGATTCCTCTTGTAGCCGCTGATCCCGGTGAGGCAGAACGCGCATTTCACCGGGCATCCGGCCTGGGTGGAGATGCAGATGGTGCGCCGCCGCGTCTCCGGGATGAAGACGCTCTCGATGGTGGCGCCGTCGTCGCAGCGAAAGAGCCATTTGATCGTTCCGTCGGTGGAAACCTGGCGGTCCGCCACCGCGATGCGGCGGACCTCGTGATGCTCGGAGAGCGCGTGGCGGAACTCCGCCTTCAGGTTGGTCATGCCCCCGATGCTCGAGACCCGCTTCGCGTAGAGCCAGGAATAGATCTGCGCGGCGCGGAACGAGGGCTCACCCATCGCGGTCACCAGGGCCTCGATCCCGGCGAGGGAAAGGCCGAAGAGGTTCTTCGCGGGGGCGGGGCTCATGCGTTCTTATACTCGACCGGGGGCGGGACTGCCTTGCCCCGCGATCCGCTCGCGCAGCCTTTGAAGTCCCCAGGCCGCGTGTTCGCGCACGATCGGATCTTCATCGTTCGCAAGCTCTTCGAGCAGGCCCTCGTGGTCCGAAGAGCCCGCGTTCCCGATGGCCACGGCCACGTTCCGCAGGAGGCCGCGCCGCTTCGAGCGCTTGATCGGATTCTTCTTGAACCTCTCCTTGAACGCCTCGGGAGAAAGCCGCGCCAGTTCCTCGAAGGAAGGCGCCACGTTCCCCGGACGGGGCTCGAACGACGTTCCGCCGGAGACCGCGCGTTTGCGATTCCACGGACAGACGTCCTGGCAGATGTCGCAGCCGAAGACCTGCCGCCCCATCGACCCGCGAAGCGCCGGGTCGATGGTGTCCTTCACCTCGATGGTGAGGTAGCTGATGCAGCGCCGCGCGTCGAGGACGTAGGGCTCGGGAAAGGCCTGGGTGGGACAGGCGTCGAGGCAGGCGCGGCACGAGCCGCAGATGTCGGTGGCGGGCGCGTCGGGGGCGAGATCCAGGTCGGTGATGAGGACGCCGATGAAGAACCATGAACCGAGACGCTGGTTCAGGACGCAGGTGTTCTTTCCGTAGGCGCCCACCCCCGCGGCCACCGCGTACGCCTTCTCCGCCACCGGGCCGGTGTCGACGTAGGCCCGCGACTCGAAGACGCCGAAGGCCTGACCGAGCGCGGTGCGGAGGGCCTCGAGCCGGGCCCGGACGATCGCGTGATAGTCGTCGCCCCACGCGTACCGCGCGATCCAGGCCGCGTCCGGGGGCGCCGCGGTCGAGTAGGGATGCGGGGTGTCGTACTGGAGCGCCGCGACGACCACGGAGCGCGCCCAGGGGAAAGCCACGGTCACGTCGGACCGGCGGTCCGTCTGATCGGTCAGGTAGTCCATGCCGCCCGCGCGGCCCGCTCCAACCCACCTCCGGAAATGGGCGAGGACGGGCGGCGCCTTCGCGGCGGCGATGCGGGCCTCGTCGAAGCCCGCATCGAGCGCGTGCCGCCTGACCAGGGTGGCTCGGCTCAGGGGAGAGTTCGGGTCTTGGGACAAGGGAGAGAGGACGTTCAAAGTTAGAATTTCGAACTTCCCCTACCCGCGAGCTTACTGAAGCGGCGAAGGTCGAGGGGGCACCGAAGGACCTGACCGATGAAACCCGTCTTTATGAAATCCGCCTTCCGTCTGGCCCTGGCCGTGTCGCTCCTGCTCGTGCCGGGTGCGTTGAAGGCCCAGGACCCTCAGGCCTCGCCCACCCCGATGGACGAGAAGGCGCTCAAGCGCGCGGAACGCGAGGCGAAGAAGGCGGCCGAGCAGGAGGAGAAGGCGCTCAAGGCCGCGGCGGAGAAGGAGCGGAAGGAAGCGGAAGCGGCCGCGAAGGAGAGGGAGAAGAACACGGCGCGCCTCACCGCCGCGGAGCAGAAGAGCAGGGAAACGGGAGCAGCGACGCCGGAGGCCGCCCCGGACAAACCCGCGCCCGCCGCCGCCCCGCCCCAGGACGCCCTCACCAAGGAGCAGGAGCGGGTCCAGAAGGCGGAAGAGAAGGCACGGCTCGAAGCGGAGAAGGCGCGACTGAAAGAAGAAGAGCGCGCCCGCGCCCAGGAGGCGAAGGACGCCGAGCGGCGGCGGAAGGACGAGGAACGCGCCCAGCGCGAGGCGCAAAAGGCCCGGGAAGCCGAGGACAAGGCCCGCGCCGCGGCCCTGAAGAAGGAACAGGAGGAGGCGGAAAAGGCGGCTCGCGCCGCCCGCGAGAGCGGTGGGGACTCGACCGCGGCACCGGCTCCGTCCGCGCCGCAGCCGGTGGTCCCAAGCGGCGAACCCGTGAGCAAGGACGAGGAAAAGCGACGCCGGGAACTGGTCAAGCAGATCGAGAAGGCCCGCGCCGACCGCGACCGCCTGAACAAGGAAGCGGAAGACGCCGAGCGCATCGCGAAGGCGGCCCGCACCGCCGCGAGCGAAGGCCAGCGCGCGTACGAGGCCCTCGCGACCGGCCTCGATGTCGAGGACGTGTCTCCGGCCGCCGCGGCGGCCGCGGCCCCGGAAGCGCCGAAACGGAACCGCTTCATGACCAAGGCCGATGAGAAGCAGGCGGCCGCGGCCAGGAACGCGCCGCCCGCCGCGCCCGATCCCCTGCGCATCGCCCTCGATCTCAAGAACCCCGAACCCGAGGTCCGGGAGAAGGCCGCCTTCGCCCTCGCGACACTCGGCCCCGACGCCCAGCCCGCCACCCGGGCGCTGATGGCCGCGCTCACCGACGCGAACCCGGCGGTGCGGGTCGCGGCCGCCCAGGCGCTTGGGCGGATCGGGACGGGAGCGGTCGCGGCCCTGGCTCCGCTGACCGCGGCTCTTACCGATCCGGACCCCGCGGTGAGGAACGCGGCGCAGGCGGCGCTGCTCTCCGTTCAGGGGCGGTAGGACAGGCGTCGAGACGGCCCCCGGCAACTTGCTCGTCGCAGCACCCAAATGGATTATCCCGAACCCATCGCCCGCCTGATCGAGGAGTTGCGCCGCCTGCCCGGCCTCGGCCCCAAGTCCGCCCAGCGGGTGGCCTTCTTCCTGCTGAAGGGTCGCGCCGAGGACAACAAGCGCCTCGCCTCGGCCATCGAGACCCTCTCCGCCGCCATCGGTCTGTGCGAGCGCTGCAACGCCTTCACCGACCTCCCGGTCTGTTCGATCTGCACCGACCCCTCGCGGGTCGACTCGGTGGTCTGCGTGGTGGAGGAACCGGGGAACATCATGGCCGTGGATCGAAGCGGCGGCTACCGGGGCCGGTACCACGTCCTTCATGGGGCGCTGTCGCCGATCCAGGGGATCGGCCCCGACGAGCTTCGGATTCAGGGCCTCCTCGACCGCGTGCGCCAGGGCCTCGCCACCGAGGTCATCCTCGCGACCTCGCCCACCGTCGAGGGCGAGGCGACCGCCATCTACCTCGCGCGGCTCCTGAAGAACCTCGGGGTCAAGGTGACCCGCATTGCCACCGGCATCCCCGCCGGCTCCGACCTCGAGTGGGCGGATGAGGTGACGATGACTCGGGCCCTGGAGGGCCGAAGAGAGTTCTAAGGGGCCGAGTCATGGTCATCCCGGCGAAAACCGGGATCAGATCAGGAAACGAACTCGGGTGTATCCTTCGACTTGATCTCGTGGCTTGTCTTCCACCCTCTTTTGGGGTGAGAGGGCCGTTTTCGAATTGGAACCGCGCCCCGAGTTAAGTGTTTTAAGGAGTCTTGGATGGCTGGGCCCGATATTGTCATGTACGAGCAGGAGTTCAACCAGATCAAAACGATCCTGGCGAAACTCCGAACCGACAGCAACGCGCAGGTCGTCTTTCTGGTCGACAAGAACGGTCAGCAGATCGCCACCGCGGGCGACGTGGAGAACATCGACGCGACCTCCCTCGCGTCCCTCACCGCCGGCAACGTGGCCGCGACCGACGGCCTCGCCAAGCTCATCGGCGAGCGCGAGTTCTCGATCCTCTTCCACGAGGGCGAGAAGGACAACATCCACATTTCGATCGTGGCCTCGAGGGTCATCCTCGTGGTCATCTTCGACGAGAGGTCTTCCCTGGGCCTGGTCAGGCTCCGGGTCAAGCGCGCCTCCGCCGAACTCGCCGAGGTCTTCGCCGGGCTCCTCACCAAGATGGAGCAGGAGAAGGCCAAGGGCGCCGCTTCGGAACACGCCACCCCGTTCTCCGAAATCACGGATGACGACATCGACGCTCTGTTCGGGTAAGCCCGCACTCTTAACCGGATAAAAGGCCTCTTTCAAAACCCGCGATGACCTTCATCAATTACGCGTCCCGTGAGATCAACTGCAAGATCGTCTATTACGGTCCCGGCCTGTGCGGGAAGACGACGAATCTCCAGCACATCTACGACAAGAGCAACGTCGGAACCAAGGGCAAGCTGATTTCGCTCGCCACCGAGACCGACCGCACCCTCTTCTTCGACTTCCTGCCCCTCGAGCTCGGCACCGTCCGCGGCTTCAAGACCCGCTTCCACCTCTACACCGTGCCCGGCCAGGTCTTCTACGACGCCTCCCGCAAGCTGATCCTGAAGGGCGTCGACGGCGTCATCTTCGTGGCCGACTCGCAGGAAGAGCGCATGGACGCGAACCTCGAAGCCCTCGACAACCTGGTCACCAACCTCAAGGGCCAGGGCTACGACTTCAACACCATTCCCTACGTGCTCCAGTTCAACAAGCGCGACCTTCCCACCGCCATGCCGGTCGAGGACATGAAGAAGATCCTGTGCCGGCGCAACGAGCCCATCGTCGAGGCCTGCGCGTCCAAGGGCATAGGCGTCTTCGAGACCCTGCGCGCGGTGGCGAAGGTCGTCCTGCAGGAGCTCAACAAGGGACAATAGGCGAACGCAGCCAGCCCTCGCTCCACAGGAGACGTTCCTCCCGGTCGAGCGAGCGCCCGGTGCGCACGCCGTCCGCGATCACCACCCCGACCAGCGCGGCCGCCGCGAGCCAGGCGAGCGGCGTCACCATCGCGGCGAGCGCCGGCCAGGCGAGAAGGGCCAGGTTCAAGGACCCGAGGAGAATGCGCGCCTCGGTGCCTCCGATGCCGGCGAAGGCGATCTGGAACACCCGGGTGGTGTGCGCCTTCAAGGCGATGTGGATCTGCAGGAGCATGTAGGCGATGAGGAGGCCGAGCGCGGCATAGGGCGTCACCAGGCCCGAGCTCGCAAGGCCGCCGAGCAGGAAGATGGCGCCGAACGCGTCCACCAGGTGATCCACGTAGAAGCCGTAGCGCGGGCGCTGCTTCTGCCGCACCCGGGCGAGGGTGCCGTCGAGGCTGTCTCCAAACCAGTTCAGGAAGAGAAAGAGATTGACCCCCAGAAGGGCCAGGGGCGAAACCACGAGCAGCCGGTAGCACAGCCCGGCGCCGGCCATGGCGAGGACGCCGAGCGCCGTAAGGTGGTCCGGACCGATCCAGGACGGCAGGCGCTGGGCCAGGCTCACCAGGATCTTCTTCTCCGCGCACGCGGTGAAGCTTCGAAGATCCCGGGTCGAGAGGGATGAATCGGGGAGCGGCTTCGGGGTGGCGATGGTCATGGTCTTCTCCTTGGATCGAAACGGGGGGGGCGACGAGGAAGAGGCTACGGGGGGGGCGGGGTGGGCGTCCCTAACGAATCCGTGAAATGATCCAAAAGACTTCCAAAGGCTCCCATGACTCTCCACAGCATCGGTCCCTTTACCCTCGACACGCGGACCCTCCTGCTCCTGCGCGAGGGAGAGATCGTGAAGGTCCCGATGAAGACGGTGGAGGTGCTCCTGGCCCTGCTCAGCCGGCAGGGCGAGATCGCGACCAAGGATGAACTGCTGAAGGCGGCCTGGCCCGACAGCATCGTCGAGGAAGCGAACCTGACCGTCCACGTGGCCCTGCTCCGGAAGACCCTGGGGGCGGCGGCGCCCATCGAGACCATTTCCAAGCGGGGCTATCGGCTGCTCGCGGCTCCGCCTGCGCCCGCCACGGAGACGGCACCCGAACGGCAGGCCCGGGAAGCGGTGCTGCGCGGCCGGTACTTCTGGAACAAGTTCACACGGGCCTCTCTCGAACGCGCGGCCTCGGTCTTCGAAGAAGCCCTGCGGATCGACTCCGGCTCGGGCGACGCGCATTCGGGCCTCAGCGACACCCGTCTCATGCAGGGCCTCCTCGGCTTCAACCCCGACCGGAGCGTGTTCACGGCCGCGCGCGAACACGGGGAACGGGCGGCCGAGCTCGCGGCTCAATCGGCGGACGCTCAGGCGTCCTTCGCCTTCTCCCGGCTCTTCGATGGCTACGACTTCAAGGGAGCGGAGGCAGCACTCGCGCGGGCGCGGACCCTCGCCCCCACCCGGGTCGAGCCGCACCTGTGGTCCGCCCTGTTCCATGCCCTGCACGGAGACACCCTGCGCGCCCTGGCCGCGGCGAAAGAGGCAACCGCCATCGATCCCATCTCTCTCAAGGTGGTCGTCGGGTCGGGCTTCCATCTCTACCTGTCCCAGCAGTATGAGCCGGATCTCGACCCGCTCCTGCGGGCCCTGGAGCTGGAGCCCGAGTTCGCGGTGGCGCTGTGGGCCCTGGGCCTCGCCTGCGACCAGCTCGGAAGATTCGAGCAGGCGGAGAGCGCGCACCGGGCCGCGGTCCTGCACTCGGGCTCGTCCCCGGCCATGGAGTCGAACCTCGCGAGATCCCTGGCCCTCGCCGGAAAGCGCTCGGAGGCCGCGAGTCTCCTGGAGCGGCTCCGCGCCGAGGGCCTCGCTCCCTACCGGGTGGCGACCGTCGAGACCGCCCTGGGCGAAAATGCGCGGGCGATCGCCTCGATCGAACGCGCCTTCGCCCTCAAGGACCCGTGGCTCGTGGTGCTGAAGGTGGACCCGATGCTCGATGCGATCCGCAAGGACCGGCGTATCGTCGCGATCCAGAAAGAGGTGTTGATTGGCTGATTCGGAAACCGGAAAAATGCGGGCGGTCGAGATCGCCGAACCGGGCGGACCGGACGTTCTCCGCGTGGTGGAGCGCGATATCCCGCGGCTGGGGTCCTCGGATGTGCTGATCCGGGTGTCGGCGGCGGGCGTGAACCGGCCCGATCTCCTCCAGCGCGAGGGGAAGTATCCCGCCCCCTCCGGCGTGACCGACATTCCCGGCCTCGAAGTCTCGGGGACGGTGGTTTCCGCGGGCAGCGAAGTGGCCTTTCCCAGGGTGGGGGATGCGGTCATGGCCCTGGTGGCGGGCGGGGGCTACGCGGAGTTCTGCGCGGCGCCCGCGGGCTCCTGCCTCAGGATCCCGGCCGGCTACTCGTCCATCGACGCGGCCGCGGTGCCCGAAACGTTCTTCACGGTGTGGGCCAACGTGTTCGAGGCCGGGAGACTGCAGCCGGACGAGACCTTCCTGGTCCACGGAGGAGGAAGCGGCATCGGAACCGCGGCCGTTCAGATGGTGAAGGCCCTCGGGGGCAAGCCCTACGCCACCGCGCGCGGACCGAAGAAATGCGCGGCGGTGGAGGCGCTGGGGGCGATCAAGTGCATCGATTCCACCACCCAGGACTTCGTGGTGGAGATGAAGGAACTTACCGAGGGCCGCGGCATCGACGTCATCCTCGACATCCTCGGGGGCGACTGCACCCAGCGCAACCTCCAGGCCCTGGCCTTCGACGGCCGGCTGCTTCAGATCGCGACCCTGCTCGGCACCCGGGCGGAGATCAACATGGGCATGGTCATGCTCAAGCGGCTGACCCTGACCGGGTCCACTCTCCGCTCGCGGCCGGACTTCGAGAAGGCCCGGATCGCCCGGGCCATCGGGGACCGCGTGGTGCCGCACATGGAGTCGGGCGCCATCCGCCCGGTGATCCACATGACCTTCCCGCTCGAAGCCGCGGGGAAAGCCCACACTCAGCTCGAGGAAGGCAACGCCATCGGCAAGATCGTCCTGATCGTGGGCAGCTAACTCTGCTCGTCCTCGGGCTCGAGCCCGGGAATCGCGAGCTGCCGCGGGGCGACGGAGACGGTTTCGACCTCGGGAATATCCTCCCCGGTGGCGGCGCCCAGTTCCTTGAAGCGGCGGGCCTGAACCAGCACCCTGCTCTCCATCGAGCCCACCGCCTTGTTGTAGGCCAGGGTGGCCTTGCCCAGGGCGTCGCCGACCACGCCCAGGTGGTTCGCCATCACGCTGATCCGGTTGTACAGCTCCTTGCCCAGCTCGGAGATCTGCTCGGCGCTCTCCGCGATGCGCTCCTGCCTCCACCCGTAGGCCGCCCCCTTGAGCAGGGAGAGCAGGGTCATGGGGCCGGCGGGGATCACGTTGCCCTCGACCGCGTCGTCGAGGAGCCTCGGGTCCGCCTGCACCGCGTCGGCGAAGGCGCTTTCGATGGGCACGTACATCACCACAAAGTCGGGGCTGCTCGCGAGCTGATCGGAGTAGGACTTGTCGGAAAGCTCGCCCACGTGCTTCCGCACCTGCTTCGCGTGCTGCTGTATGAAGTCGCGGCGCGCGTTCTCGTCGCGCGCGTCCTTGGCGTCGAGATAGGCGGAGAGCGGGACCTTGGCATCGACCACCACGGTCTTGCCGCCGGGAAGATAGACGATGAGGTCGGGGCGCAGGCGGCCCTCCTCGCCCTGGATGGTGGACTGCTCGACGAAGTCGCAGTGCTGGACCATCCCCGCCATCTCCACCACCCGCCTCAACTGGAACTCGCCCCACCTTCCGCGCACGCTGGGGGCGCGCAGCGCGGTGACGAGCCGCTCCGTCTCGCCCCGGAGCAGGGCCTGGCCTTCCTTGAAGGAGGCGAACTGCTCGGAGAGGCCGACGTAGGCCTCGCCCCGCTTCTGCTCGATCTCGTGTACGTGCGATTCGAACTTCGACAGCGACTCGCGGATGGGCGAGACGAGCTGGGCGAAGGTCGTCTCCTTCGCCGCAAAGTCCTTGAGCGCGCTCTCGCGGAACTGCCCGAAGGTGGCCTGGGCCTGGTCCAGAAAGGCGGCGCGGCTCTTGTCGAGGGCGTCCATGGACAGGGCCTGGAAGGCGTCCTTCATGGAGGTCTCGGCCCGGGCCATGAGTTCCAGCTTCTCGGCCGCGGCCTTTTCGGTTTCGGAGAGACGGGTGAGGATCTCGGCCATGCGGACCTGGGCCTCGCCGAGCTTCGCCTCCCGCTCGTCGAGCAGGGCGCGGGTGGAGGCGAGCTCGCGTTCGAGGAGGGGAACCCTCGAGGCGATGGTCTCGAATCGCGCGCGTTCGTTCGCGATCCTGGAGGTCTCGGCCGTGAGCACCGCCTGTTCGGCCGACTGGCCGAGCTTGTGCCCCAGGGCGAAGGCGACCACGGCCAGCACGACCACGATCGCCACGACGGCCAGAAGGGACAAGGGAGACATAACCATCTCGGGCGCCCAGTCTAGTGAATGAAGGTCCAGACGGGGTCCAGGGGGCGCCAGGGGTTGTTTGTCGCTCGGCAAAACGCTCGGTTAGATTGAGTCCTTGACCATGGCCCGAACCCGACTCGCCGTGGCGCTGCTCCTGACCCTTACCGGCGCGGCGCTCGCCCTGCTCCTCCTTTCGAAGCACTACGGCGTGCCCCTTCTGGGGGAGGCGGTCCTGGCCGCGTGCGGCGCGGACGGCGGATGCGACATCGTCTCGCAGAGCCGGTACGCGGTGTTCCTCTCCATCCCGCTCGCGGCCTGGGGCTTCATCTTCTATGGCTCGCTCGCCGCCCTCCTCGTTCCCGCCCTGTTCGGAAAATGCCGGGAGGAGTCGGATCCCGGCCCTTCTCTCGCCTTCCTTCTATGCGCCGTGGCCGTGGCGATCGACGTTTTCCTGTTCGGCCTTCAGCTTTTCGTCATCAAGGCCTTCTGCAAGTTCTGCATCGCGACCTACTTCGTGAATTTCCTGCTCATCGCGTCCCTGTGGCCGCACCGGCGGCTTTTTGGGGTCGGGGCCTTCCTTTTCGCTCCGGAGGAGAGAAGGGCATTGGCGGCCTGGGTGTTCGCGACCTTGTGGGTGGCCGCCACCGCGGTCGCGGGAGACTCGGCGCTCGAGGGCCGCAAGGAAGCTGCGGGCGATTCCATCCTGGGCGTCCCCACCATGCTCCAGGCTCCCGAGAAGGTCGAGACGGGGCCTCTGGCGGAGCAGCTCGCCGAGGCGCGGGCCGAAGCGAAGAAGTGGAAGGACACCCTGGACGACGAGCGAAGGCTCCAGATCTATCTGAACCAGAAGGCCCGGGACGACTTCAACAGGGCCGAGGTGGCAAAACTCGATCTCTCCCGGGCTCCCCTGCAAGGGGCAACGAACGGCCCGATCTCGGTCGTGAGTTTCTCCGACTTCATGTGTCCGTTCTGCCGCGACCTCGCGAACGGCCTCAAGAACTTCCTGCCCACCGCGGGGAATCAGATCCAGAGCCGCTTCAAGCACTTCCCGCTGGACGGAACCTGCAATGTCCGGTTGGGCCAGACCATTCACCAGGGTGCCTGCGAACTCGCGAAGGGCGGCATCTGCGCTTCGGAGAGCGGCCGCTTCTGGGAATATCACGACAAGGTGTTCGCCGAGCGGTGGGACCGGGCGACCCGGGACGACGTCGTTCGCATCGGCGCCTCCGTCGGCCTGGACGGCTCGAAACTGAAGGCCTGCATGGACTCGGCCGCCACCAGGGGGATTCTGGCCAGGGATATCGAAGAGGGCTGGAACGCGGGGGTCGGTTCCACGCCTACAATCTTCGTGAACGGTCGAAAGCTACCGTCCACCGGCGTCTTCCTTCTCGCCATCGAGGAAGAGAGAAAACGACTCAAACTGCCGACGGTCAGTGGACCGCGAGCGCCCCAGGAAAAGTAAGGGAGACCAGAGCCATGACGAGCACCACGCTCACCGCCCCGGATCAGATCGCTGCCGGGAAGCTGGAGATCAAGGTCACGAGGGTTCCACGCACCCGCGCCATGCCGAAGGCGGCCGAGCTCGGGTTCGGCCGGATCTTCACCGACCACATGTTCGCGATGGACTACGAGGAAGGCCGCGGCTGGTTCGACGCGCGCATCGTTCCCTACGGCCCGATCGCCATGGATCCCGGCGCGTCCGCGCTGCACTACGGCCAGGCCATGTTCGACGGGTGCAAGGCCTTCCGCGCGAAGGACGGACGCGTCCTCCTCTTCAGGAACAA